>JAWWOJ010000174.1:0-13520 GCA_033851885.1 Frankiales bacterium
GACAGGGTCGTGCTGACCGGGGTCCCGCTGCTGCGCTCCCCGGGCACCTCGAAGCCAGCGCTCGCGTACCGCTTGATGAAGCGGGCGAACGGGTTCGGCCTGGTCAGCGACGAGCGCATGGAGGCGGAGAAGCGAAAGCGCGGTAGCGAGGACTACCGCAACGCCACCGGCATCATGCGCGACACCCTCGTGAAGCTGGTCAACGAGGACTACCGCGAGCAGGTGCTCGCGACCAAGGCGCGGGTCGAGATGGTCTGGGGCGCAAGGGATTCCGCGGCTCCGCTCGCGATGGCGCAGGAGGCGTCCGAGCTTTTCTCGAACGCTGTCCTCGTGGTGTCGGACAGCAGCGGGCACCTGCTCGACCCCGCGCTTCACGCGTTGCTGAGGGAGCGGCTGTCGTGATCGCGATCGCTCTCTGCCTGCTGGCCACGGTCCTCGGTGCGCCCCGGTGGCTGCGGGTCGCGCAACGCGAGCACTACCTCGCCGGCACCGCGTCCTGGGCCGACCAGCTGTGGCTCAGCCGCTCGCGGCTGTCGGCCCTGCTCGTCGTGCCGGTGCTGGCCGCCTTCGTCCTCGGTCTGCTGGGCAGCGACTGGTGGTTCGTCGTGGCCGCGGTGCTCGCGCAGCTGACGCCGGTCGGCCTGCCCTATCGCGGCCGCACCTCCAAGCTCGCATGGACACCTCGGGTACGCCGGCTCAGCATCCTGCTCGGGCTGCTGGTCCTGGTCGTCGGGGTCTGGGGTCCTGCCTTCGCGGCCCTGACGTCGCTGCTGCTCCCGACCCTCGTCGACGCTGCGCTCTACCTGGTCACGCCGTTGGAGAAGCGGCTGTCGAGGACGTTCCTGGAGCAGGCCCAGCAGAAGGTCGCCCGGGTCCGCCCGACCGTCATTGCCATCACCGGCTCCTACGGAAAGACCACGACGAAGAACTACCTCGCCCACCTGCTCTCGGGCACCCACACCGTGCTGGCGAGCCCCGCGTCGTTCAACAACGCGATGGGGCTGTCGCGCGCGGTCAACGAGGGCCTCGTTCCCGGCACCGAGGTCTTCGTCGCCGAGATGGGCACCTACGGCCCCGGGGAGATCAAAGGGCTCTGCGAGGTCTTCCCTCCCGACATCGCCGTCCTCACGGCCATCGGCGAGATGCACCTGCAGCGGATGGGCAGCCGCGACGGGGTGCTCGCGGCGAAGACCGAGATCACCGTGAAGGCCCGCGCCGTCGTCCTCAATGTCGACGACGACCTGCTCGTCGGACTCGCCGACCGGCTGAGCGGCAAGCAGGTCATCCGCTGCTCGATCACCGACCGGTCCGCCGACGTGGCCATCGTCGACGGTCGCCTGCTCGTCGGCGGTCAGGACCTCGGCGACGCGGCGCTGCCCGAGTCGGTGCACCCCACCAATGCGGCCTGCGCGGTCGGTGCGGCCGTGGCGCTCGGTGACGACCCCCGGCTGCTGCTGGGGCGGCTCGCCACCCTGCCGACCGTCGCCCACCGCCTCGAGCCGATCGAGCAGCCCGGCGGCAGCTGGATCCTCGACGACACCTACAACTCCAACCCGGTAGGGGCCGCGGCGGCGGTGCGACGGGCAGTGGCCCTCGCCCAGCGCTCGGGCGGCCGGGTGCACGTCGTGACACCCGGCATGGTCGAGCTGGGCAGCGTCCAGCGGCTGCGCAACGCCGAGCTCGGCAGCGCTGTGAGGGACGCCATGGTGTCGTCGTTGATCGTCGTGGGGAGCACCAACCGTGCGGCGCTCCGCAAGGGTGCCGCAGGCGGCAGCACCGATGTCGTCTGCGTCCGCACCCGGCCCGAGGCCGTGGCTCTCGTGGAGCGGCGGTCGGCAGTCGGTGACGTCGTACTGTTCGAGAACGACCTCCCCGACCACTACCCGTAGGAGCTCCCTTGCTGGCGATCGTCTTCGGCGGGCCGTCTCCTGAGCACGACATCTCGATCCTCACCGGGCTGCTGTGCGAGCGGGTGCTGCGCGGGGCCGGGCACGACGTCGCACCGCTGTACTGGACGCGCACGGGTGACTGGGTGCTGTGCCCAGCGGGCTCCGAGGCGAAGGACTTCCTCGAGGGGGCACCCAAGGCCGGCAGCAAGCTCGAGGTCTCCCTGGGCACGGGTTTCCAGCTCCCCAAGAAGGGGCTAGGCGCCGCCAAGCCGCTGGTCCTCGAGGCCGCCCTCAACTGCTGCCACGGCGGGGCTGGTGAGAACGGCGGGCTCAACTCCGTCTTCGACCAGCTCGGCATCCCCCTGACGGGTGGCCCGGCCGCGCTGGCCGCCCTCGGCATGGACAAGCTCGCCTTCGGTGCGGTGCTGCGGTCCAGCGGGTTGCCGACGCTGCCACGGGTCGCGCTCGGCGCGGAGAACGTCCCGTTCGACGGCCCCTACATCGTCAAGCCGCGGTTCGGTGGCTCGAGCATCGGCATCGAGGTCGTCGAGGACCTCGACACCGCACGGGCCCTCGCCAGGACCTCCGTGCACCTCCGCCAGGGGGTGGTGCTCGAACCCTTCAGCAAGGGCGCCGTCGACCTCAACATGGCCTACTCCACGTACCCGTCCCTGCGGACGTCCCTGCTCGAGAAGCCGCTCGCCCCGTCGAGGGAGGAGGGCATCTTCTCCTACGGCCAGAAGTACCTCCAGACCGACGGGCTCGTCGGCGCGGCGCGTGAGCTGCCCGCCGAGGTGCCGGACGCCGTAACGAAGGAGGCGGAGCGCCTCACGGCAGCCGTGCTCGAGGTCACCGGACTGAAAGGCCTGGGGCGGCTGGACTTCCTGCTCGTCGACGACGTGCTGCACGTCAACGAGGTCAACACGATCCCGGGATCGATGTCGCTGTACCTGTGGCCCAAGGAGATCCCGGCCGCCGAGCTGCTGATGGGCGCCGTCGAGGAGGCGAAGCGCTCCTTCAACGTGGCGTCGCCGGCGCCCTTCGAGCCAGGTGCCGCGCTGCGGGCCGCCGGCGGCATGGCCGGCAAGCTCGGCCAGATCGGCGGCTAGCCGCCCTCGAGGTCGGCAGGTATCCGGATCGCCGGGACCATGACGAACGCCCACGAGAGCGCACCGCCGACCACGAGAAGCCCTGCGCAGCAGGCCATCGCGATCCGATACGGCTCGACGAGCAGGCGCGGGCTCGCGTAGGCGTTCCCATGCAGCCCCGCCAGGAGCGGCAGCACCGCCACGGCGAGCAGTCCCCCGACGCGCGCGACCGCGTTGTTGACGCCGCTGGCGAGCCCGGCGTGCTCGTCGGACGCCGCGGCCAGCACCGTCGCCGTCAGCGGTGCGACCGTGGCGGACAGCCCGAGGCCGAACAGCACGACCGGCGGCACCACGTCGGAGAGGTACGAGGCCTGCCTCGGCAGCTGCGACAGCCACCCGACACCGAGGGCGCACAGCAGCGGACCGACCGTCATCGGAAGTCTCGGCCCGGTCCGGGTCGCGAGCGCGCCGGCCCGCGGTGACAGCACCAGCATGAGCACCGTCACCGGCATGAGGGCCAGGCCGGCCGACACCGGCGTGAACCCCGCCACCACCTGCAGGAAGAGCACCAGCCAGAAGAAGACCCCACCGAGAGCCGCGTAGACCACGAAGGTCACGGCGTTCGTCGCGCTGAACACCCTGGAGCCGAAGATCCCCAGGGGCAGCATCGGCTCGTCCGCCTGCTTTTCGCGGAGCACGAAACCACCGAGGCCGGCAACTCCCAGTGCGAGAGCCGCCAGCACGAGCGGTGAGCCGGGACCGTGGTCCTGCCAGGCGATCAGCCCCTCCGTCAGGCCACCGAGCCCGAGCGCTCCGACCGTCGCGCCCGCCACGTCGACGCTTCGGGACGCGGTGGGATCGCGCGACTCGGGCACGTGCCGCAGCGCCATGGCCACGACGGCGACAGCGACAGGCAGGTTGACCAGGAAGATCCATCGCCAGGAGGCAGCCTCGACCAGCCAGCCGCCGACGAACGGCCCGGCGGCACCGGCGATGCCGGCCAGGCCGGACCAGGCACCGATGGCGCGGGCGCGGTCCTCGGGCCGGAACGACGACTGGAGCAGCGCCAGGCTGCCCGGGGTCAGCAGGGCACCACCCACACCCTGCAGGGCCCGGGCGGCGATCAGGGTGCGGACGTCGGGTGCGAGCCCGCACAGCAGGGACGCCACGGCGAACCACGCCACGCCGATGACGAAGACGCGCTTGCGACCGAAGCGGTCGCCCAGCGAGCCGCCGAGCAGTATCAGGGAGGCCAGCGTCAGGGTGTAGCCGTTGACCGTCCAGGTCAGCCCCGACAGCGATGCGTGCAGGTCCTCGCCGACGTGCGGGAGAGCCACGTTGACGACCGTGCCGTCGATGAACACCATGGCGGAGCCGAGGACCGCGGTGGCCAGCACCCACCGTCCGCGCGCTTCGCCGTACTCGATTCCTGACACACCGACATCCTGCCGCTGAAACACCAGGCAGGAGAACCGGTCCCCATGACGAAGAGCCCTCTATGAGGTGGCCCCTGCTCGTCGTCCCCGTTGTCCTCGCACCGGTCCTGCTCGCCGCGCCCGCCGGCCATGCCGCCACCGTGAAGGCCGGCCAGCCGATCCTGCTGCGCGACCACCTCGCCGGGTTCGACGCCCTGGCGAAGCACGTGTCGCCCGAGCAGGCCGACACCACCATCGAGCCGTCGATCGCGGTCAACCCCAAGAACCCGCTCAATGCGGTCCTCGGCTTCCAGATCGGGCGGGTCGACGCCGGCGGCGACGCGACGAACGGTTACGCGACGACCTTCGACGGCGGGAAGACCTGGAAGAACGGCATCATCCCCGGCCTCACCACGGGTCACGGCGGCACGTTCGACCGGGCGTCGGACGCCGTGGTGGCCTTCGGCGACCACAACCAGGTCTACTTCAGCTCGCTCATCTTCAACGACACGACGGGCGGCGGGCTGCAGAGCGCGATCGTCAACAACACCAGTCTCGACGGCGGCAGGACCTGGGGTCCCGTGGACTTCGTCCAGAACGACCCGGGTGGCGGGCTCAACGACAAGAACTGGGTGGTCGTCGACAACGGCACCGAGGGCGGCCACCACCACGGCCGCGTCTACGTCACCTGGGACCGGGTGGCCGGCGTGATCGTGAAGTACTCCGACGACCAGGGCAAGACCTGGGTGCCCGCGAGCCCCGTCTACGCGCCGAACGGCTACGCCGGCCAGGGCATCTCGGCCTACCCGGTGGTCAAGCCCAACGGTGACCTGTTCGTCGCGTTCATGTCGCAGGCGGCGCCGCCGGCGATCACCCTCGGGCCCGGCGACGAGCTCGGCGAGGCGGTGTCCGGCCTGTCCAAGGTGTCCAGCGCGACCTTCGTCGGTGCCGGCACGATCCCGACGGGGGTCCCGCTGCCGCAGGCGGTCGTCGCCAGTGTCCGCACCTACACCGGCAACTCGGTCCGTCATCAGCGCGCCGGAAGCCTGCTGTCCGCGGACGTGGACCCCGTGACCGGCCGCATCTACGTCGTCTGGGAGGACAGCTACTTCCGCACCGACGCGGCCAACGACGCGGTGCTGGCCTGGAGCGACAACGGCTTCCAGTGGTCGAACCCGGTCCGGGTCAGCCCCGGCAAGACCAACGACAACCTCGACCACTACAACCCGAGCGTGGCGGTCCACAAGGACGGCACCGTCGACGTGATCTGGCGGCAGCGCCAGGAGTCGGCGAGCAACCTCGTCGACAGCTACAGCCGAGACGTGAACACCTACCTCGCGCGGTCGAACGACCACGGGCTGCACTTCGGGACGCCGCTGAAGGTCGACCTCGCGCCGAGCGACGTCCGCTTCGGCGCGTTCTCGCGCGGCGGCCTGTTCCAGGGTGACTACGACCAGGTGGCCACCTCAGGAGGCCTCACCTACGTCGTCCGCTGCGAGTCCTATGCGCCCAGCAGCCGGGCTGCCGCGCCGGACGTCCCGAGCGCCACGACGCTGCACCACCAGACCACCTGGGTCGCGGTCGTCGGCACCGCGACCAGCGCCGCCAAGGTCTCCCTGCCGAGCACAACCCCCGTGACCGCCCCCGTGGCGGCAGCGCCGACGGTCGGTGGGGGACTGGCCGCCACCGGCGGGCGGGCCGGCCTCGCCGGGCTCGGGCTGCTGCTGCTCGCCGCCGTCGCCGGGCGGCGCCGGTTCGGTCACTCCGGCTCGCGCACCCGGATCCAGACGTCCCGATAGGGCACCGCCCTCAGCACGCTCAAGCGAGGATCGGGTACGTCGAGCAGGCGACCGCTGACCGGGAGGTCCTGCAGCCTCAGGTCCCGCAGCACGTCGTCGACGGCGCCGCGGTCACCGCCGGTCACCAGGGCTTCCAGGCGGTGCTCGGCGAAGACGCGAGCCGCCGTGTCTGCCGCCGCCTGCATCGCGACGACGGCCTGGCCGTCGCGCCGCCGTGCGAACCGCTGCTGCGACCAGCCACCGGCCGCGGTACGACCCTGCACGTGGCGGCTGCCCACCTTGCTCGCCACCAGGCGGTCGCCGACGAAGACGCCGGCGGCGTGCCCGCCCTTGCGCACGAGCAGGACGCCGACCGTGCGGTCCGCCAGCACGTGCCCGACGAGCTCCCCGACCAAGGGGGCGAACGGCACCTCGAGGAGCGCCTCCGCCCCGTCCGCGGCCGTGAGGAGCACCTCGTCCGGGCCGGCAGCCGTGGTCACAGCGCCATGGCGCTCGGCGAAGCCGTCGAGCCAGCGCTGCAGCCGCCCCGGGGGCACGGTGACCCAGAAGCCGCCGCCGGCAGCGGGTCGTCGTGGCACCTGCGCAGGCTAGCGAGGCTAGGGTCATCAGGTGGGTTCGATGCTGGTGACGGTGCTGTTCGCCGTCGTGGTGGTGCTGGCGGCTGCCGCCCTCGCGGCGCTGTTCACCGCGGCGCCGTTCGTGGTCGCTGTCGACATGGCCGAGCGGCGGCGCTTCTCGGCTGGCCGCTGGGGGGCCGTACAGCTGGCCCTCACCGGGTTCGCCGGCGTGCTGGCCTACCTCACGCTCCGGCACAGCGCACTACTGCTCGTCCCGGTGCCGTTCCTCTGCTGGCTGGCGCCGGTCGGGCTCGCCCTGATGGGCGACCGCACGGGCACGCTCGGCGGCTACCAGGGCGCACACGAGGCCTGAGGGCCTACGGGACGGCCACCACGCGGAACGACTCGGCGAGGTGGCCCTCCGGCAGCCCGCCGTACCCGGCATTGGTGCCGAGCCAGCCCCGCAGCATGCCCTCGAGGTCGTCCATGTGGGAGGTCTGGCTGACGTGCCGCCGGAGCGCAGCGACCTTGCGGTCGAAGGTGTCGGTGACGTCGACCCAGCGGTTCGCGCCGCCGGTCTGGCCGGCCGCCATCACCCAGACGTCGTGCACGGTCCACGCCTCGAGGCCCTCGTCCCGCAGCAGCTCCACGTGCGTGAAGGGGTTGCGGGCGTCGGGATAGACGGCGTTGAGCGTGGCCTCTCCGCAGGCCCGGTGGTCCGGGTGGGAGGCGCCGAGGCGCTCCCAGTTGATCTCGGGGCTCTGCATCAGCAGCCGCTGCGGGCGCACCTGGCGGATCACCCGGCTGATGTCACGGCGCAGCTCGAACGACGGCACCAGCTGCCCGTCGGGGTAGCCGAGGAACCGGACGTCGGTGACGCCGACCTCCTTGGCCGCGGCCAGCTGCTCCTCCTGGCGGATGCCCGCGATCTCCGAGCGCGGCACGGCCGGATCGAAGCCGCCCGCGTCCCCGTTGGTGCACAGCAGATAGCTGACCTCGATGCCCTCGTCCACCCAGGTCGCGATCGTCCCGGCCGCGCCGAAGTCGATGTCGTCCGGGTGCGCCACGACCGCCAGCGCGCGCTCGACCCTCTGGTCCGTCATATGGGAAGTGAACGCCGACCGTGCGACGTTGTTCCCGTACGGAAGGATGTGCGCATGAAGAAGCTGGACCCGAGCGAGCTCTACGACCTGGACCCCGGTCGTCCCGACCTGGACGGCGTCGTGCTGGTGCAGGCGCTCGACGGCTTCATCGACGCCGGCGGCGCCCGCAAGCTGGCGGCCGACCACCTGCTGTCGGAGCTCGACAGCCGGGTCGTCGTGCGGTTCGACCACGACCAGCTCTTCGACTACCGCGCTCGCCGGCCGATGATGGTCTTCTCCCGCGACCACTGGGACTCCTACGACTCCCCGGTCCTCGCCATCCACCTCGTGCACGACCTCGACGGCAGGCCGTTCCTCGTGCTCGCCGGCCCGGAGCCGGACGTGCAGTGGGAGCGGTTCTCGATTGCCGTCGAGCAGGTCTGCCGCCTGCTGGGTGTCACGCGCAGCATCGGCCTCAACGCCATCCCGATGGGGCTGCCGCACACCCGCCCCGTCGGGGTGATCGCGCACGCCACCCCGCCGTCGCTCGTCGCGGAGTACACGCCCTGGGTCGAGACCGTGCAGGTGCCGGCGAGCGCCGGCCACCTGCTCGAGCTGCGCCTGGGCGAGGCCGGGTTCGAGGCGATGGGGTTCGCGGTGCACGTGCCGCACTACGTCTCGCAGGCCGCCTACCCGGCAGCCGCGGCCCAGCTCGTTCGCGAGGTCGCCAGGGCAGGCTCCTTGCGGCTCCCGTCCGACGCGCTGGACGAGGCCGCCGACGAGACCCGCCGGGCCATCGACGAGCAGGTCGCCGGCTCGCCCGAGGTCGCGGAGATCGTCCACCAGCTCGAGGTGCAGTACGACGCCTTCGTGTCCGGCCAGGGACGCTCGCTGCTCGACGAGTCGCAGCTGCCCAGCGCCGACGAGCTGGGCGCCGAGCTCGAGCGGTTCCTCGCCGACCAGCCCCCCCGCGACTGACGAGGAGCCGGGGGCCCACAGGGGCGGGCCGAGGTCGTCGTACCCGCTCCTAGGATGGAGCTGATGACAGCGCTGCCGTTCGAGACGCCGATGCTCAGCCCCCGGGCCGAGCGACTGCTCGAGGGGCTCAACCCGCAGCAGCGGCAGGCGGTGGTCCACGAGGGCAGCCCGCTGCTCATCGTCGCGGGTGCCGGGTCGGGCAAGACCAAGGTCCTCACGACCCGGGTCGCCTACCTGCTGGCGGCACGCGACGTGCAGCCCGGTGAGGTGCTCGCGATCACGTTCACCAACAAGGCCGCGGGCGAGATGAAGGACCGGGTGGCTGCCCTCGTCGGCGGCCGGGCCCGCGCAGTCCCGTACCAGATGTGGGTGTCCACCTTCCACAGCGCGTGCGTGCGGATCCTGCGCGCCGAGGCCAAGAAGCTCGGGTTCACGACGACGTTCTCGATCTACGACCAGGCCGACAGCCAGCGGCTGATGACCCTGGTCTGCCGCGACCTCGACCTGGATCCCAAGCGCTTCCCGGCGCGGCAGCTCTCGCACCAGATCAGCGATCTCAAGAACGAGCTGATCGACCACGAGACCGCGGCGAGCAAGGCGTCCAACGTCCACGAGCAGACCCGCGCCGAGGTCTACAAGCTCTACCAGCAGCGCCTTCGCGAGGCCAACGCGATGGACTTCGACGACCTGATCATGACGACCGTCAACCTGCTGCAGGCCTTCAAGGACACCGCCGAGCACTACCGCCGGCGGTTCCGGCACGTGCTCGTCGACGAGTATCAGGACACCAACCACGCGCAGTACGTCCTGGTGAAGGAGCTGACCCAGCCGGTCGGCGACGAGCTGCCGGCGGCAGAGCTGTGCGTCGTCGGCGACGCCGACCAGTCGATCTATGCGTTCCGTGGCGCCGACATCCGCAACATCATGGACTTCGAGCTCGACTACCCCGACGCCAAGGTCGTGCTGCTCGAGCAGAACTACCGGTCCACGCAGCGGATCCTCACGGCTGCCAACGCGGTCATCGCGAGGAACGAGGGCCGCAAGGAGAAGCGGCTCTGGACCGACGCGGGCGACGGTGAGCTGATCGTCGGCTACGTCGCGGACAACGAGCACGACGAGGCGGCGTTCGTCGCCGAGGAGGTCGACAAGCTCGTCGACAGCGGAGCCGCGCAGCCGTCGCAGGTGGCGGTGTTCTACCGGACCAACGCGCAGTCCCGCGTGTTCGAGGAGGTCTTCATCCGGGTGGGGCTGCCCTACCGGGTCGTGGGCGGCGTCCGGTTCTACGAGCGCAAGGAGGTCCGCGACGCGCTGGCCTACCTCCGGGTGCTCGCCAACCCCTCCGACGTGGTCAGCCTGCGCCGCATCCTCAACACCCCGCGACGCGGTATCGGCGACCAGACCGAGGACCGCATCGTCGACTTCGCGACGCGCGAGCGGATCAGCCTGTCTGAGGCGCTGATGCGCTGCGACGAGGTGCCGGGTCTCGCACCCCGGTCCGCCAACGCCGTCCAGCTGTTCGCGCACCTGATGGACGAGCTGCGGTCCCTGGTCGAGGGCAAGATGCCGCCGGCTGAGGTGATCGAGGCGGTCCTCGACAAGACCGGCTACCTCAAGGAGCTGAGCGAGTCGGTCGACCCGCAGGACGAGTCGCGCGTGGAAAACCTCAGTGAGCTCGTCGGCGTGGCCCGCGAGTTCGAGGACCGGGTGCCCGACGGCGGCGTGCTGGAGTTCCTCGAGCAGGTGTCGCTCGTGGCCGACGCCGACCAGATCCCTGACGCCGACGGCACGGGCGGCGTGGTCACGCTCATGACCCTGCATGCCGCCAAGGGCCTCGAGTACCCCGTCGTGTTCCTCACGGGCCTCGAGGACGGGGTCTTCCCGCACCTCCGGACCCTCGGCGACCAGGCCGAGCTGCAGGAGGAGAGACGGCTCGCCTACGTCGGCATCACCCGGGCGCGCGAGAAGCTGTACGTGACCCGCTCGCACCTGCGGATGGCGTGGGGCCAGACCTCCTACAACCCGCCGTCACGCTTCCTGGACGAGCTGCCCGCCCATCTCCTGGACTGGCGACGGCTGGCCTCGACCGTGACGAGCACCCCGGCGCTGTCGCGGGTCGCTGACCGGGTCGCGGATCGGGGCGCGGGCAACCCCGCGCGCAAGGCACCTGGGCTGCGCGCCATCCCCTCGCTCGAGGTGGGCGACCGGGTCACGCACGACGCCTTCGGCCTCGGCACCGTCACGGCCACCAAGGGCCTCGGCGACGCCAGCCAGGCCGAGGTCGACTTCGGTGCAGGCACGGGGAGCAAGTGGCTGCTGCTGCGCTACGCCCCCCTCGAGAAGGTCTGACGCTAGACGTCGACGCCGCGGGCGCGAAGCCACGGCCGGGGGTCGATCTGGCCGCCGTGCTCCTCGGTGCGCACCTCGAAGTGCAGGTGCGGCCCCGTCGAGTGGCCGGTCGAGCCCACCAGGCCGATCAGCTCGCCGGCCTTGACGTGCTGGCCCGCGCTGACGAAGGCGCGGGACTGGTGGGCGTACGCGGTGTAGTAGCCGTTGCTGTGCTGGATGATCGTGATCATCCCGTAGCCGCTCTCGCCGCTGAGGTAGCCGCTTCCGACGACCACGCCGTCTCCGGCAGCGACGATCGGGCTGCCGTAGCCGGCACCGAAGTCCAAGCCCTTGTGCAGCTTTCCCCAGCGCATGCCGTAGGGGCTGACGACCGCAGCGGGGTTCGGTGCCATCCAGAGCTCAGCGAGCCGCGGTTGCGTGCGCTTGGGGGCCGCGGTCCGTGACCGGCTGGCGCGGTGCGCCGTGACCGACTGGGCGAACACCAGGGTGTGCGGCGCGCGGGGCTCGAGATCGAGCGCGACGTCCGGGGCCGCGCCGGCCTGGCTGGAGGCGGACGCCCGCGGCGCGGGGGCGGAGTGGCTGCCACCGGCGAGGCCGAGCAGGCCGAGCGCGCAGGCGCCGAGGAGGAGGGCACGCGCGAGGTGGGGGCTGCGGCGTGGGGCATCGAGGGCTGGCGGCACGGTCAGAGGCTCCGGTCGTCGTCCTGCGCGCCGGCGGGGCTGGATTCAGGGGCTGAACGGTGCCGACACGCAACAGCCACCCCGAGGGAGGTGGCCTGTTACCTCAACGTTATCCGAACAGCCGGCTTTCCCACAACCTCGGGTAGTCCGATCGGGCTAGTCGCCGCTGCCTCGCTGATGTTGGAGACGCCGGGCGTGAGCGTGCCGCCGTGCTCGTCGAGGTGTGCCAGCAGGGCGGTGATCTCCCGGACGACCCGGCCGTCGATCGGCAGGCTCATGTGCCCGACGCCGTGCAGCAGCACGTTGCGCGCCGCCAGGTCAGGGTGGTCGATACGGGCGGACCGCTTGGGCACGATGAGCTGGTCGAGGTCGCTCCAGAACGCCACGAACCGGGTCCGTATCCCCGGGGCAGGCGCCTCGAGCTCCTGCAGCAGCTCCGAGCCCGGCCGCAGCTGCCGCCCGATCCGCTGGGGGATCAGCCGCGCGGCCGACGTACCCGCGTGGGGGGACCCGAGCGTGCAGAGCGTGTGCACGCGCGCGTCGCCGCCCAGCCGCTGCACGTAGTAGCGCGCGACCAGCCCACCGAGGGAGTGACCCACCACGTGCACGCGCTCGTAGCCGGTCTCCTCGCAGGTCCGTTCGACGAGCGTGCCGAGGCGCTCGGCAACGGTGCGGACGTCCTGCGTCAGCGGGCTGAAGTTGAGCGTGATGATGCGTCCGAAGCCGCGCCGCCGCAGCGCCCGGCGGAGCAGCGTGAAGATGGACCGGTTGTCGATGAGGCCGTGCACGAGCACGATCGGCGTGCCGGCGGCGACCACGTCGCCCATGACCAGACCTCGCTGCACCGGCGGCAGGTCGCCGAGGGTGAACCGGTCCAGCTCGTCGCGGTGCTTCGTACGGCGCTTCTCCGCGCTCAGCCCGAACGGGTACAGCGCGCTGTGCGCGGTGATCCAGGCCAGCTCCTTGGCCGCGCCCCGGAGACCGGTCGGGGTGCAGACGGTCTGGACGCCGCGCGTGGTCGTACGCGCAGCACGTGTCAGCCGGGGGCGGGGGTCGAGCACATGCCGCACCATAGGCGACGGGCCGCGCTGCCCGTGGCGAAACACACGTCAGACACGGCCCGGCAACGGACCGGACCATCGTTGCGCGCGCCGTCGCAGGCGTTCTTCCCGATCCCGCGTCACCAGCTGCTCGAGGCGACCGGGTACGTCGGACGGCTCGGCGAGCGCGTCCGCGAACCCCAGCCGCAGCAGGTCGTCGGGCGTGATCCGCATCAGGTCGGCGCACTCCTCGCGGGGCCGCCGCAGGGCAGCCGTGGCGCCCTCGGGCCCGATCGCGGCGAAGTAGGCGTCGTCGGTCACGAGCACGAGGTCTGCCGCTGTCGCGGCGAGCGCGCCCCCCGACCCGCCCTCGCCGTGGACCAGCGCCAGCGTGGGCGCCGGGCAGAGCAGCAGGGCGTCGAGGGCCTCGCCCATGGCTCCGGCGATGCCGTCCTTCTCGGCCTGCGGCGAGGGGTCGGCGCCTGGGGTGTCGACCAGACTGATGACAGGGAGGTCCAGACGTCCTGCGAGGGCGTAGGCGCGGGCGGCCAGCCGGTAGCCGTCGGCCGTCGGTCGCTGGCTCAGCTCGGCGGCCAGGGCGACCCCGACGACCGGTCGCCCGTGCAGCCGGCCGACCAGCGCCGTG
>JAWWOJ010000192.1:0-7275 GCA_033851885.1 Frankiales bacterium
AGCAGTAGCACGGTCAGGGTGCCCAGCAGTCCGAGCTCCTCGCCGATGATGGCGAAGACGTAGTCGGTGTAGGGGTTGGGGAGCCCGCCGGCCCACTTCTCGCGGGAGGCTCCCAACCCCAGGCCGAAGATGCCGCCGGTGTGGAGCGCCTGCAGCCCCTGGCAGGCCTGGAACCCGTGGTCCAGTCGCTGGGTGGCCGAGCAGGGGTTGGAGAATGACGTGAGCCGGCGCAGCCGGTAGGGCTCGGCGACCGCCAGCAGCGCGCCGAGTGTGAGCGCTCCGGTGAGCAGCGCCCCGAACACCCGGCCGGGCGCGCCCACGACCCAGAGCAGCGACATCAGGATCGCCGACACGACGATGGTCGTGCCCATGTCGGGCTCGAGCATGACGAGCACCGCGACGAGGCCGACGACCGGCACCAGCGGGACCAGCAGGTGCTTCCACTCGCCCAGCAGCTTGCGCTTGCGGACGAGCAGGTCGGCGCCCCACAGCGCGAGCCCGAGCTTCGCGAGCTCCGACGGCTGCAGGTTGAAGCTCATCGGCAGCGGGATCCAGCGGCGGGCGCCGTCGACGTTGCGGCCGATGCCGGGCAGCAGCACCGCGACGAGCAGGAACAGCGCAGCGAGCAGCAGCGGCAGGCCGCACCTCCGGTAGATCCGCACGGGGATGCGCGAGCCCAGCCACATCGCCGGCAGCCCGATCGCGATGAAGACGCCCTGCTTGACAGCGATCGCGAAGACCGAGCCGTAGGTGGAGTAGGCGCGGACGCTCGACGCCGACAGCACCATGATGAAGCCGATGGCGAGCAGCAACCCGGTGCTCACCAGGACGAGGTAGTAGGACGCCAGCGGGCCCTGGAGCACCGAGCTGCGCACCGCCTCCTTCTTCGCGTCCTTCTTCGCGACCCGGACGCCGGTGACCGCCGTCATGCGCGTGCCCACCTCGCGAACAGGTCGCCGCGCTGCTTGTAGTCGAGGAAGCAGTCCATGGAGGCGGCGGCGGGCGCGAGAAGCACCGTGTCGCCCGGACGCGCGAGCGACCGGGCCGCCGCGACGACCTCCTGCATGGCCTCAGTGTCGAGGCGGGAGACCTCCACGACGGGGACATCCGGGGCGTGTCGCCGCAGTGCCTCACGCAGGACAGCCCTGTCTGTCCCCAGCAGCACCACCGCGCGCAGCCGGGGCGCGGCATCGCGGACGAGATCGTCGACGTCGGCGCCCTTGAGCAGACCACCGGCGACCCACACCACCGAGGGGTAGGCCGCGAGCGAGGCCGCGGCGGCATGCGGGTTGGTCGCCTTGCTGTCGTCGACCCACGAAATGCCGTCCGTCTCGACGACGAGGGCGTTGCGGTGTGCCTCCGGGACGAACGCCAGCAACCCGTCGCGCACCGCCGTTGCCGGGACGCCGAAGGACCGGGCCATGGCTGCGGCAGCGAGCGCGTTCGCAACGTTGTGGGCGCCGGGAACGCCGATGTCGGCGAGGGTCGCGAGCTCGGTGGCTTCCCCTGGCACGTCGGGAAAGGCGCGATCCACCAGGAACTCCTCCACCACTCCCACCTCGCCGGGGCGAGGGGCCCGCAGCGTGAACGAGACCCGCCGTCCGCGAGCCCCGTCGAGCAGGACTTGTACGTCCTGGGAGTCGCCGTTGCCGATCGCCACGTCGGCGTCGAAGATCCTGGCCTTCGCGAGCACGTACTCGCGGAACGACCCGTGCCAATCGGTGTGGTCGTCCGCGAGGTTGAGGATGGTGCCGGTGTGGGGCCGGACCGTGGACGACCAGTGCAGCTGGAAGCTGGACAGCTCCACAGCGAGCACGTCGTAGTCGTCGAGGACCGCCTCGAGCAGCGGTAGCCCCACGTTGCCGGCCGCCACCGCCCGGTGCCCGGCCGCGGTCAGCATCGCCTCGAGCATCTTCACGGTCGTCGTCTTGCCGTTGGTGCCCGTCAGCGCGAGCCACGGCGCCGCCGAAGGTTTCCGGAGGCGCCAGGCGAGCTCGACCTCCCCGATCACCTCGACGCCCCGCGACGCGGCCTCGACCAGCATCGGGACGGTGGGCCGGAAGCCAGGTGAGGTCACGACGAGCGCGAGTTCGTCCGGCAGGGTGCGCTGCACCGCGAAGCCGTCGAGCTCCGTCACGCTGTCGTCGACCACCGTGACGCGGGCGCCGAGGTCCTGTAGAACCCGCGCTGCCGCCGTACCGGAGACCCCCGCGCCCGCGACGGTGACCGGAAGCCCGTGCCAGTCCATCAGCCGAGCGGTCCGTGCGACAGGAACTCCGCGTAGAACAGGCCGAGCGCGAAGGCGACCGCGAGGCCGCAGATGATCCAGAACCGCACGATGACGGTGTTCTCGGCCCAGCCGGCGAGCTCGAAGTGGTGGTGGATCGGTGCCATGTTGAACACCCGCTTCCGGGTCAGCTTGAAGAAGCCGATCTGGATGACGACCGAGAGCGTCTCGATGACGAACAGACCGCCGAGCACGACGAGCAGCAGCTCGGTGCGGGTGGTGATGGCGAGCCCCGCGAGCAGCCCACCGAGGGACAGCGAGCCGGTGTCCCCCATGAAGATCTTCGCGGGCGAGGCGTTCCACCACAGGAAGCCGAAGCAGGCCCCCATGGCTGCCGCGGCGACGAGCGCGAGGTCGAGGGGGTCGCGGGCCTGATAGCAGCCGGCCGTCGCGGTCTTGGCCGTGCACGCGTTGCCGAACTGCCAGAACGCGATGATCACGTAGGCCCCGAGCACCATGACCATGGAGCCGGACGCGAGCCCGTCGAGGCCGTCGGTGAGGTTCACCGCGTTGGAGGTCGCGGTGATGACCAGGTAGGCGAACACGATGAAGCCGAGCGTGCCCAGCGACCAGGCGTGGTAGTCGCGGAGGAACGACAGGTGCGTCGAGGCCGGTGCGAGGTGCGTCGTGCGGTTCTTGAACTGCAGGGCCAGCACCGCGAACCCGACGCCGGTGACGAGCTGGCCGCCGAACTTCGCGAGCGCTGTCAGACCGAGCGACCGCTGCTTGCGGATCTTGATGAAGTCGTCGAGGAAACCCACCAGCCCGAGCGAGCCCATCAGTCCGATGACCAGCAGACCGCTGGCGGTCGGGCCACGGCCCGGGTTGCGCAGGGCGATGAGGTGGGCGACCAGGTAGCCGACCAGGGTGGCGATCAGGATGACCGTGCCGCCCATGGTCGGCGTGCCGCGCTTGGTGGCGTGGCTCGCGGGGCCGTCCTCGCGGATCTCCTGGCCGTACCCCAGCCGGCGGAAGAACCGCACGACGGCAGGGGTGCCGATCAGGCTGAGGACCAGCGCGGTGATCGCCGCAGTGAGGACGGAGATCACGCGCGCGCACCGAGGGCAGCGGCGATCCGAGGCAGGCCTGACACGAGCACGACGTCATGGTCCCGAAGCTCGGCCCGCAACAGTGTGAGGGCGTCGTGTTCGGTTGCGACGTGTCGCGACTCCTCGCCCCAGGAGCCCTCGAGGACGGCGCCCGCGTGCACCGCCCCCGCGTCGCCGACCACGACCAGCGAGGTGATGTCGAGACGGACGAGATACCGCCCCAGGTCCATCAGCTCCTCCCGCACACCAGGCACCGCACCGAGCACCGCGAAGGTCCGGCGGGTCTTGCCCTGGCTGGCCACCGCCAGGTCACGCAAGCCCGCCCGCAGGTCCGCCGGCTCCACGACGAGCAGCGTCACGAGGACAGCACCTCGCGGAGCACCTCGCGGTCGTCGAAGGGCAGGACGACCCCACCCACGTCCTGCCCCGTCTCGTGCCCCTTGCCGGCCACGACGACCGCGTCGCCCGGCCGCGCCAACGACACCGCGAGGGCGATCGCCGCGCGGCGGTCGACCTCGTGTCGGGCGTCGGGCTGGGCCATCTCGGCGAGGATCGCGAGCGGGTCCTCGCTGCGCGGGTTGTCACTGGTGAGGATCGCGATGTCCGCTCCCTCGACCGCGGCTCGCCCCATGAGCGGTCGCTTCCCGCGGTCACGGTCGCCGCCGCAGCCGAGCACGACGATGACCCGGCCGGGCGTGACGTCGCGCACCGACCGCAGCAGCGTCGCGACGGCGTCGGGGGTGTGTGCGTAGTCCACCAGGGCCGCGAAGGCCTGCCCGGCATCGATCCGCTCCATCCGTCCGGGCACACCGGGGAGTCCTGCCACCCCGGCGACCGCGACGGCGACCGGCACACCTGCCTGCACGAGGCTCACGACCGCCGCTGCGGCATTGCTGACGTTGAACCCACCGGGCAGCCGCACCGACGCGCTGACCTCCCCCAGCCCGAAGGTGCTCCCGTCGCCGCGAAGCTCGACGTCGTGCAGCACCCAGTCCCCGTCGGCGCCGAAGGACACGATCGGGACCTGCGCGTCCGCGAGCAGCCGGCGACCGTAGGGGTCGTCCGCGTTGACCACGCCGACGTCCGTCCTCGAGGGCTCGAACAGCGACGCCTTGGCCCGGAAGTAGTCCTCCATGTCGTGGTGGAAGTCCAGGTGGTCCTGCGAGAGGTTGGTGAACGCCGCGACGTCGAACCGCACGCCGTCGACGCGGCCGAAGGACAGCGCGTGCGAGCTGACCTCCATGGCGACCGCCGTCACCTGCCGCTCCAGCATCACCGCGAACAGCGCGTGCAGGTCGGTCGCCTCCGGGGTCGTCCGGATGCTGGGCACAGCGTCGTCACCGATCCGGGTCAGCACCGTGCCGAGCAGGCCGGTGCGGTGCCCGGCGGCCCGCAGGCCGGCCTCGAGCAGGAACGCGGTCGTGGTCTTGCCGTTGGTGCCGGTGACCCCGAGGACGGTCAGCGCCTGGGACGGGTGGCCGTGCACCCAGGACGCGATCTCGCCCAGCACCGACCGGGGGGCATCCGCGACGAGCGCGGGTACGCCGGCGACGCGTGCGGCGCCGGCCTCGTCGGTGAGCACGGCGACGGCGCCCGCCGCGATCGCGTCGGCGGCGAAGTCAGCGCCGTGCGCGCGAGCGCCGGGGAGTCCGGCGTAGAGGTCGCCGGGCTGGACCGCCCGGGAGTCGTGCGTGCAGCCGGTGACGAGGACGCCCTCGAGCCGGCCCACGACTCGTAGCCCGCTGACCTCGCCGAGCACCTCGGCGAGCGGGCGCGGCGTCGGGTGGGACGGGCGGAGCACGGGTTCGAGGTTAGGGCGCAACGAGCTGGAACCGCGGAGCGACCGTCCCCGTCGGCGGGACCGCGTACGAGCGCAGCGCGAATCCCATCACCTTGCTGAACAGCGGGGCGGCGACCTGTCCGCCGAAGTAGCCGCGCTTGCCGGTGCCCTGCAGCACGACGGCGACGACGAAGCGCGGTGCGTCGGCCGGCGCCATCCCCACGAACGAGGAGGTGTAGGTCCCGTCGTAGTAGCCGCTGCGCGAGCCGTCGGTCGCGACGCGCTGCGCCGTGCCGGTCTTGCCGGACACGCGGTAGCCGGCCACGGCCGCCAGCGGTGCCGTGCCCTGCTCGGAAACGGCCGACTCGAGCATCTGGCGGATCTCGGTGGCGACCTGCGTCGAGATCACCCGCCGCGTCGGCGATGCCGGGACGGCGATCTGGTGGCCGGCGCTGTCGCGCTCCGCCTTGACGATGCTCGGCTGCACCCGCACGCCGTTGTTGGCGATGGTGGCGTAGACCGATGCGACCTGAAGGACGGTGGTGGACACGCCCTGGCCGATCGGGATGTTGGCGATCGAGGTACCCGACCAGTCGGCAGGCTTCGGCAGCAGCCCGCGGCTGTCGGCCGGCAGACCGATGCCCGACTTGGAGCCGAAGCCGAACGACCGCATCGTGTCGTAGAGCGCCTGCGCACCGACCTGCTGCGCGACCTTGACCGTGCCGATGTTGCTCGACTTCGCGAGCACGCCGGTGAAGGTGAGGTGCTCATCGCCGTGCTTCTCGGCGTCGTGCAGGATCCTGTTGCTGACGCGGAGGCTCGACGGCACGTCGATGACGGTCGCCGGCGTGACGATGCCGCGCTGCAGCGCCGCGGCCGCCGTGATGACCTTGTTGACCGAGCCGGGCTCATAGACCTGCGCGATGCCCGGCAGGCCGTTCATCGCGACCGGGTCGCCGGCCTTCACGTGGTCAGGGTCGAACGTCGGTGCGGAGGCGAAGGCGAGCACCTCGCCGGTCTTCACGTCCATCACGACGATCGTGCCGTTCCTGGCCTCGGTCGCCTGGACCTGCTTGGCGAGCAGGTCCTGCGCGTACCACTGCAGGTCCTGGTCGATCGTCAGCTCCACGTCCTTGCCGTCGATCGGGTCGACATGGCTGTCGGTGCCGGTCGGGATGACCCGGCCGTAGGCGTCGTGCCGCGCCACGGTCTTGCCGGGTGTCCCCGCGAGCACCGAGTTGAAGGCGCTCTCGATCCCGGCCTTGCCGACCCCGTCGATGTCGGTGTAGCCCAGCACCGCGGCCGCGAGACCGGCGGACGGGTGCGTCCGGACCGTCGTGGTCTCCTGGCCGATGCCCGGCAGCCGAAGGTCGATGACCTGCGTCGCGAGGGCAGGGTCGACACCGCGCTTCAGGTAGACGAAGGACCGCGACGAGCTGAGCTTCGTCGTCACGTCAGCGGTCGCGAGGCCGAGCAGTGGCGCGACCTTCGCCGCGATCGCGGCGGGGGTGCACGCAAGCAGCGCCGTCGGCTGGCAGACCGCCTTGGCGATCGTGGTCGGCTCGGCGTAGACGTTTCTGGCCAGTTGCGAGACCGCGAGCGGGTTGCCGTTGCGGTCGAGCACCGCGCCGCGCAGGGCCGGGATGGTGATCACTTGGGTGCGCTGCACGCCCTGGTCGGCCGAGGCGGTCGGCTGCAGCCCCTGGAGCTGCACCAGCCGGCCGGCGAGCAGCATCACGACAGCGCCGAGGATGACCAGACCACTGCGCAGTCGCACGCCGGGACGTCCGAGCGGACGGCGCCTGGCCCGCACCGGCTTGCGGGTGGGGCGGCGTGCCTGGCGTGCCTGTGGAGGGGTCACCCGTGTGCTCCCGTAGGCGTGCTGATGGTGGTGGTGGGCTTCGGCGCGGTCCACGTGGTGGAGCTCTTCGGTGGCGTCACGACGGGGGCGACGCCTGCCTGCGGGCTGCCGAGCACCTTGCCGTCGGAGAGGCGCAGGAAGGCCGGCGGGCCGCTCGGGACCATCTTCAGCGCGGTGGCCCGGGCCGCCAGCGAGGCCGGGGCCTGCAGGCCCTGTACCTGACGGGACAGGTCCTGCTCCTGCTGCGCGAGCGCCCGGTCCTTGGCGCTCAGGTCGTGGATCGCGAACGACTGCTGCG
>JAWWOJ010000217.1:0-7046 GCA_033851885.1 Frankiales bacterium
GGAAGCCGGCGCCGACCTCGATGAGCGGGGCGACCCGACGGGCCCGACGGACCTCGCCGGCGCTGGGGTGCGTGACCCCGGCCGCCAACTTCAGCAGCGTCGACTTGCCAGCTCCGTTGCGGCCGACGACCGCCACAATCTCGCCCGCCTCGACGGTGAGGTCGACCCCGCGCAGCGACCAGCTGTCCGCCGACTTCTTGCGCAGCGACGGGTGCGGATAGCGCTTGCCCGCACCGGACATCAGCAGCCGGGTCGTCATGCGAGGTCCGCGAAGAAGGCGCTGCGTCGGCGGAAGACGAGCAGCCCCACCACCACCAGCACGGCGGCCGCGCCGAACGAGATCCCCAGCGCGGTCCCGTCGAGGGGCTGCTGCAACAGCGCAGTACGGGCGAGCGAGACCACGCCGTACATCGGGTTGACCGCGAGGAAGCCTCGCAGCGACGCCGGGATGCGCGAGGGGTCGTAGAGGATCGGCGTCGCGTAGAACAACATGAGCAACGCCGAGTCCACCACGAACCGGACGTCTCTGATTGCCGGGTGGAAGGCGCAGGTGAAGCAGCCGATCCCGGTGCCTATCAGGCCGACGAGGAGCGGCACCAGGGGGAGGAGCAGCAGCTGCAGCCCGGCCGTGCCATAGGCGATCGCGCCGATGACCAGCACGATGCACTGCAGCAGGTAGACGAGCAGGACGGACACCACCTGCGACACAGGGAAGACCAGCGCCGGCATCGGGATCTTGCGCAGCAGCGAGGCATTGTCGACCGCGGACGTAGTCGCGCCGTTCACGCCGCCGGCGAAGGCCTGCCAGGTCATCACCCCCGACAGGACATAGAGCGGGTAGTGCGGGACCCGGTTGACCTTGAAGACCTTGGTGAACAAGAAGGTCAGCACCGCCGCCTGCACCAGCGGTTGCACGAAGGCCCAGCCCAGGCCGAGCCGGCTGCCGAGGTAGCGCAGCCGGAAGGTGCGCTTGGCGAGCAGCCACGTGATGCCTGCCCAGTGCAGCAGGCTGCCCTCCCGCGCGGTCGCAAGAGGGAGCTGTTCGTCGACAGCAGGGGGCAGAGCAGCGGTCACAGCAGCAGGCTCCGGTGCCGGATGCTGCCTCGCACGCAGCCGACGACCTCGGCGGTGTCGACGAGGAAGGTGCCCGGCAGGGTGCGGAGCCGGGACCCGTGGACGGGGTGCCGCCAGCCACGGTCGACCAGCCACGGCGCGACGAGCAGTGCCGTGAGCGGTGAGGCGGGGAGGGCGGCCAGGCCGGCCAGTGCGAGCAGGGTCGCGGGGTGCGTGCGCTTCCAGAAGACCCGGTGGTGGGTGGCCGCGCGCATCTCGGGGTGCCGGCGGAGCACGAGCGGAAGGTCCGTCCAGCGCGTCGCGCTGGAACGCGCCAGCGCGCGGGCGGTGCCGGGGTGGACGTCGTGCAGAACGAACGCATCGGGCTCGAAAACCCGCGCCCGGCCCAGCTGCTCGATCACGCGCATGCCCAGGTCGGTGTCCTCACCGCCGTTGCGGAACACCTCGTCGAAGCCGCCGACCGCGGCCACGTCGGCCCTGGCATAGAACGTGTTGGCGGTCTGCATGAAGCGGGCGTCCCGGATGGTGAGGCTCCGCGACCACGGCCCTTCGTTCGCGCGCTGGGCCGGGTCGGGCTCGACCCGTCCGACGACGAGGACCCCACCCTTCCGGACCTGCAGGAGGCCGGCCCGCAGCCAGGCCGGCGTGGGTTGGCAGTCGTCGTCGGTAAACGCAACGACGTCGGCCCGGGCCGCCTGCCAGCCGTCGTTGCGCGCGGCAGCGGGGCCACGGTTCGTCGGGTGCTCGAGTAGGCGGATGTCCAGCGGGCTGCCAGCGACGATCGCACGGGTCTCGGTGAGGTCGCCCGAGCCGTCGTCGCTCACGATGACCTCGAACGGCTCGTCGAGGTCCTGCTTCGCCAGGGCGGCCAGCAGCCGGGCGAGCGCTTGCGGCCGTCGATAGGTCGCGCAGACAACCGACACTGCTGGTGTCACGTCGGCTGCTCCTTGCGGCTGGGTCTGCTCACGGCTCTCATGTGAGACCACGTGCGAGAGCCTCAGACCTCGCGGCCTCACGGCTCTCGATCCAGCGGCGCAACGCCTTCTCCACGGGGCGTTCCACGAAGCGGTGCAGCGCCAGGGCAAGTGCCAGCGCGATGACGACGACGCCCACGAGGACGGGCAACCCGTGCGCCGTCCGTAGCACCTGGAGCGGCAGCTGCCCGGCCCAGGTGATCACCGAGGTGTGAACCAGATAGAACGCGAACGACGCACCACCCAGCAGCACGGGCAGTGGCTTGGCCAGCCATGTCGGTCGGCCGGCCAGGTCGCGTGTCGCGAGCGCCGCGATGAGGGCGGCGACGGGGATGAGGATGATCACGTCGGCGTACATGTTGCCGAGGGCACGATCACGACGGGTCGTCGAGAAGAACAACCCGCCCACCAGCAGGGCGGCAGCCACGTACGCGACAGCTGTGGCAACGACGGCGTGCGACAGCTGCCAGGAGGGGCGCCAGCCCGAGCGGATGGCCCAGCCGAGCACCACCCCGATCAGGAACTCGCCTACGCGGTAGCCGGGGAAGACCGCGAGCGAGAGCAGCGTGTACGTGCCCTGCGTCACCTCGCGGACGACGAGTGGCACGAGCGCGAGCAGGACGGTGCACACCACGACAGTGCTCACCGCGGCCCGCCGCCCTGATCGGCGCAGCACCGGCACGAGGAAGGGCAGCAAGGCGTAGAAGAACGCCTCGCAGGCCAGCGACCACGATGGGCCGTTCCCGGCGAAGTACCACCTGGGACTCGGCACCCAGCCGTGCACCAGGGCCAGCCCGGCGACGTTCTGCGCCAGCGTCGCCGGCTGGTGGCCGACGCCCACGCTCGTGAAGGGCAGCACGAGGAGCACGGCGACCGCCCACGTCAGCGCGTGGAGCGGCCAGACCCGGGCGAAGCGGCGGCCGTAGAAGCCGGCCTTGGTGCGCCGGTCGTCCCACGACCAGGCGAGCACAAACCCGGAGAGCATGAAGAACGTCGTCACGCCGACGTAGCCGACGATCGCCAGGCGCCGGGTGCCTGGGATCTGCACCACACCGCCGCCGATGATCGTGGGCGCGAGTGTGTGATGCATCAGCACCGCACCAGCGGCCAGGAAGCGCAGTCCGGTCAGCGAGTCGATCCGCGGCGCGCCGGTCGCAGTCGTCGCAGTCGTCGCAGTCGTCATCGTCCAGTCCCCCCGCAGACGTGCATCGAACGCGTGCGCCTCACACGCCCGTGCGGGCGCCTGTGCCTGGGTGATAGGCAGCGTAGTAGCCGGCTGCCGAGGAACGCTTCGCCCCGTTGAGGACGGATCCGATCACCGTCGCCTGGACGCCGTCGAGGCGGCGGCGCGCCTCGGACGCCTGGGCACGCTGGGTGCGGCCGGCCCGGACGACGAGGATGACGCCCTCGACCTGGGTGGAGAGCACGACGGCGTCGGTGACGGGGATGACGGGAGGGGAGTCGATGACGATGACATCGGCGTAGTCGTGCAGGTCCTGGATGAGCCGGCCCATCGCCTGCGACCCGACGATCTCGCTCGGGTTGGGCGGCAGCGTGCCGGCCGGCAGCACGATCAGTCCGTCCTGCCACACCTGCAGCGCGTCCTCGAGCCGCGCGGTCTTGGTGATGACACTGGTGACGCCCACGGCGCCCTCGAGGCCGAGCATCGTGGCCACGCTGGCCCGCCTCAGGTCGGCGTCGACGATGACGGTGCGCTCACCGCTCTGCGCCAGTGCGATGGCGAGGTTGACGGCCGTCGTCGTCTTGCCCTCGCCCTCCGTCGCCGACGTGACCATGATGACCCGCGGCGGGTTGTCGGGGTCGGCGAAGGTGACCCCGGTGCGCAAGGTGCGGTAGGTCTCCGCGGTGGCGTCATTGCCCAGCGCGGCGAGCTGCGCGCCGCCGCGGAGCCGACGAGGCACGACACCCAGGACGGGGGCGTGCGTGGATGCCTCGGTCTGGGCCCCCGTCTTCACCGAACGGTCGAGCGCCTCGAGCACCAGTGCCACGACCACCCCGGCCGCCAGCCCGAGGGCGACACCCAGAACCGTGTTGTAGGTGGTGCGGGGGGCGATCTGCCGACCCCTGCTCGCCGGGTCGATGACCTGGAGGTTGACGACGAAGGCCGGGTTCACGGATTTCTGCAGGTCAGCGACGGTGCTCTCGAGCGCAAGCGTTGTCGCCGCGGCGATGGAGCGAGCGCGGACCGGGTCCGGGTCGTCCACGTCGATCTCGAGGATGAGCTTCTGTGCGAGCGCCTTCGCCGACACGCGCCCCCTGAGTGCGTCGACTGACTCCTGCAGGCCGAGTTGTTGCTTCACCTTCTCGACGACGATGGTGGAGGAGGCGAGCTGGGCATAGCTGGGCAGCAGATCTACGGCGAGGGTCACGCCACCGACCTGCTGCGTGACATTGCCCCCTGTGGGGATGTTGACGAAGACGAGCGATTTCGACTCGTAGACCTTGGCCGTCGCACGATTGAGCAGCAGCGCACCGGCCAGGCCCGCGACGACGCAGAGCGCGATCGCCAGGTAGCGCCGGCGGAACACCTGCAACAGTCCGGCTGCGTCCATGTGCACCAATCTAGCGGCCGCCTGACGTCCGAGCCGCACGATCAGCCAGAGGCCACGCGGCGTTGGTCAGCTCAGTGGCAGCGGGTTCAGGAAGTACGTCAGGGCACGCTGCCGGAAGTAGCCGCCGTCGTCGTCCGTGAGGCTCGCCGACAGCGTGGGGCACTGCGGCGTCTGCGAGTGACTGCCGAGCGTCGTGCAGACCGTCGTGCTGTTGTCGGGCAGGTCGTTCTGACTGTCGCCCGGGTTGGTGCTCGTGTAACCCGACCCGAACATCACCCCCGTGACCCCGATCGCCTTGAGCTCGGGCAGGTGGTCGAAGAAGTACTGGAGCTTGTTGTCCTGGTAGTGACCGGTGGTGTTGTTCTCCACCTTGTAGATCGTGTTGCCCAGCGGCACCTGCCACACGTTGGCCGACAGACCCGTGGCCGCCGTGATGGCCCCGAGGTAGGTCTCCCAGCGGGCGAAGTTCGGCAGGTCGATGTTTTCGGTGTCCCACCAGTAACCGTCGGTGCCCCGCACTGTCGAGTAGTACGCCGCGTCGGCGTCCAGGACGTCGTTGAACAGCAGGTCGTAGCGCGAGGTCTTCGGGCCGGGTCGCGTCACGTTGGTGGTGGACGCACCGTTCAGGGCGGCGAAGCTGGCCACCCGCTGGCCCAGCGCCGCCGCGTCGACGGCGACAGTGCTGGACGTGATGTTGTTGCTCACGTCGTTGTTGCCTGTGACGGTCCCCGTCCGGGCCGTGGCCCAGTTGCTCACGTGGTAGGCGAGGGAGACCCGCGGGGCGTAGCGGTCACGCAGGTACAGCACCGCGCTGTAGAAGCCCTGCATGGTGTTCGGGAAGCCCGACAGGTCCTTGATGCCGCTGGACGCAACGGCCGCGCGGACGCCGGCCGGGTTGTCGGGTCCGACGCCGTTGACGCAGTCGGTGGCGCAGCGCGCCCGGTCCAGACTCAGCATCTGCCCGTACGCCGACAAGTCAGGCTCGACGTGCAGGACGGCCTGGCCGGTGTAGGACGCGTCGAAGGTGCGCAACGTGTCGACCAGTCCCGTGAAGTAGTTCTGCATGAAGCTCGGGTCGTTGAGGTGGTCGAGGTTGCGCTTCGCCGTGTCGCCCTGGGTGCACGTCGCCAGGCAGGCTGCCGGGTTGGACGTGGAGCCCCAGTAGTTGCCGTTCATGCGGAAGTACGTGATGACCGGCATGGCACCCAGGAGCTGGGCGCGCTGGGCGAACGCGAGCAGCGTGGCCGAGTGCGCGTCGCTCTTTGTCCCCGGACCCGTGCCGGTCGCGTAGCCGTAGTCGGTGTCGAACGGCACACCGGAGTTCGGAAGCCAGGCCAGCTGACCCGTCGGAAGGATCTTGTCCCAGGTCCCGATGGTGAAGTGCGCGGACGAAGCGTGGCGCTGGGCGGCCGTCGCGGTGGTGGTCGGTGCCGGCAACGACATGCTGACTGCCGGGGTCGGCTGCACCGCTGGCGTCGAGGTCGCCGCGCCCGCCGGCCCACCCACGGTGAGGACAGCGGCAGACATGGCCACCAGGCCGACGACGAGGACCTGCACGCATCGCTTCATGGGAGAACTGTGAGGGATCAAAAGGCCCAGACCCAAAGGAAAGCCGTGAAGATGACTCGAAGGGACTAGTGGGGCAACCCGCCCGTAACGCCTACGGTTCATCAAGGATGAGCTCCTTGAGTCTTGCGACTTCACCCGAAAGAGTGAACCGCACCGAAGCCCGCTCGCGGGCCCTGTCGGACAAAGACGCACGCAGGTCCTCGTCGTCGAGCAACTGGGCCAGGGCCGCGGCCAGCGCCTGGGCGTCGTCGGCGGGGACGAGCAACCCACACCCCTCGCCCAACATCTCCGGCACCGCGGCGACGTCGCTACCCACAACCGGTACGCCGCGGACCATCGCCTCCTTGATGACAACCGGCATCGAGTCCCGATCGCCGTCCTCGGCAATGCGTGCCGGCAGACAGAACACCCGGGCGCCCCCGATGCGCTGCAGGACCTCTTCGTGGGCGACCCTGCCGAGAAAACGCACGACGTCGCTCAGCCCCAAGCGAGCTACCTGCTCCTCGAGAGGGGCCAGCAGCGGACCCTCACCGATGATGTCCACGCGAAGTCCAGGGTGGCTCCGGCGCAGCTGCGCCGCGGCATCGATGAGGACGTCGACGCCCTTCTTCTCGATGAGCCGCCCGACGACGACGACGTCCGGTCCGGTGATGCGCGGTTCAGCCGGGTCGGGCGGGCGCACCCCGCAGACGACCAACCCCACGGGTCGCCGCAGCCCGAGGTTCTCGCGCATCCACCGCAGGTTGTAGTCGCACACCGTGATGAGGACGTCGGCCATCCGCAGCTTCTGCGGAAGGCAGCGCTGCTTGCTGAAGATGTCCTTCGCATGCAGGACCATCGACCAGCGCAGACCCAG
>JAWWOJ010000231.1:0-8856 GCA_033851885.1 Frankiales bacterium
AGGTCGGCGGCCACTCCCCCGAGCCGCAGCGAGATCAGCGGGCCGACGGACGCGTCCTGCACCAGCCGCACCACCGTCGACACCCCAGGGCGAGCCATCGGCTGCACGAGCAGGTCGCTGGGGCCGAGCAGCCGCTGCAGCTCTGCCCACTCCCGGTCGAGGTCATCCGGCGCGACCGAGAGCCGCACCGCACCCATGTCGACGCGGTTGCGCCAGCGGTCGTCGGGCGACTTCAGCGCGACCGGCCAACCCAACGACGAGGCGAGATCCCTTGCTGCGTCGGCACTCTCGGCCCGTCCGGTCGGCCAGGGTGCCAGCCCGTACGGCGAGAGCACTGCTTCTGTGCCGGCCAGCCACGAGCCGTCGTGGGGCAACGCGCTGAGGTCGGGGGCGGTGGCGTCGAGGGCCGGTACGACGCCGATGGGGCGGGCCCGCCACGCGGCGTAGCCGACCGCCCGACCGAGTGCTGCTGCGGCGTCCTCGGGGGAGGAGTACGAAGGCACCGAACCACGCCCTGCCGCCTCCTCTCCGTCCCGCACCGCGAGCTCCGACGGGACACCGTCGTGGCCGAGGTAGGAGGCCAGCACCGGCACCCCTCCGGACGCCGACAGCAGGGCGGCGCCGCTGGTGGAGGCGTTCGGGGTCACCAGGGCGATGACGGCGTCGACGTCGCCCGAGCCGGCGACCAGCCTGAGCGCTTCGCCGAGCTGCTCGCCGGTCGCGAGCGGTCCGAGGTCGACGGGGTCTCCCACCACCTGCAGACCCGCGGCGGCGCAGGCGTCGACGGCGAGGGCCGCCAGCGCGGAGGAGGTGCCGACGATGCCGACGCGAGGACCGCGGGGCAGCGGCTGGACGGCGAGCAGCTGCGCGGTCTCGAACAACTGGGACAGGGTGTCCACCCGGATCACGCCGGCGCTGCGGAACATGGCGTCGACGGCGACATCACGGGCACCGCGCCCGCTCTTGAGGGCGACGATCGGCTTGGTCTGGCCGACCTCCCGGGCGATGCGGGCAAACTTGCGGGGGTTGCCGAAACCCTGCAGGTGCAGGGCTACGACGTCGGTGCGGACGTCCTCGAGCCAGTACTGCAGCAGGTCGTTCCCGCTGACGTCCGCGCGATCGCCGATGCTCACGAAGCTCGACAGGCCAAGGCATCGCGCCGTGGTGGCCTGCAGCACGGCACCCGCGAGCGCGCCGGACTGACTGAAGAATCCGACCCGCCCGGGCGCGGCCGATCCGGTGGCGAACGTCGCGTGCAGGGACACCTGCGGATCGGTGTTGATGATGCCCATGGCATTGGGCCCGATGAGCCGCATGCCGCCGGCCCGGGCGGTCGCCGCGACCAGGCCGGCGTCGACCCCGGCCGTCACGATGACGAGGCCACGGACGTGCTTGTCGGCGCAGGCCCGGACGACGTCAAGGACCTGGACCGCGGGCACTGCCACGACGGCCAGGTCCAGGTCGTCGGTGATGTCGCGGACATCGGCGAAGGTCGGGACGCCGAGCACCTCGTCCGTGGCAGGGTTCACCGGGTAGGCGGTGCCGCGATACCCGTGCTCCAGCAGTGCCCGGAACACTTCGTGGCCGGCGGCACCGGGTTCGCGGGAGGCACCGATGACCGCGACCGACCGCGGCGCCAGCAGCCGGGCGACCGACCTCGCCTCCGCCCGGTGCTCACGGGCCCGGGCGACCGAGATCGACTCGGCCGTACGGCGGATGGGATAGCCGAGCTCGACGAGGCCGTCGGCGAGATGCCGCTCGACCTCGTACCCGGCCGACCGGAAGACCGCCAGCATCCGGCGGTTGCTCGGCAGGACGCTGGCGACGAACCGCTCGATGCCGCGGTCCTCCCCCGCAGCGGCGAGGTGCTCGAGCAGCAGCGGTCCCAGCCCGCGACCCTGGTGGGCGTCCTCGACGACGACGGCCACCTCGGCGTCGGTGGTGCGACCGAGCCGGTCGAACCGGACCACGCCGATGAGCTCGTCGCGCAGCTCGGCGACGAACGCGACCCGGTTCTCGTGGTCGACGCTGGTGAGACGCGCCAGCTCGCGGTCCGACAGGGTCCGGACCATCGTGAAGAACCGCAGGTAGACCGTGTCCGGCGACAGCCGGGCGTGCATCGCCTGCAGGCGCGGGGCGTCGTCGGGCGAGATCGGCCGGATCCGCACGGTGCCGCCGTCGGACAGGACCGCGTCCGCCTCCCAGTGCGCCGGATACGACGCGGCGACCGCCACAGTGACATCCTCCCGCAGGAGTGGACATCCTCCCGCAGGCAACCTCGCGGGAGGCTGAGACGTCCTTGGGTCATCAGTCACAGCAGGGGGAGCCTTGGACGCCGCGACAGCGGAGGTGTTCGACGCCTTCGTGCGCGCGCGTCACGGTGCCCTCCTCCGCTACGGGACGGTCCTGACCGGTGATCCGCACAGCGCGGCCGACCTGGTCCAGGACGCCTTGGAGCGCACCGGGTTGGCGTGGTCACGCGTTCACCAGCAAGGCGACCCGGAGGGATACGTCCGGCGGGTCATGGCCAACCGCAACATCTCCCAATGGCGGCGGCTTCGGCGTGAGCGGCTGGTCGATGCCCCACCGGAGCGGGTCTACGACGACCACCCGGCCGACGACGTGATGTGGGAGGTGCTGGCCACGCTCCCCCGACGGCAGCGGACCGTGCTCGTCCTGCGCTACTACGAGGACCTCTCCGAGGTGGAGATCGCCCGCGTCCTCGGGATCGCGCAGGGCACGGTGAAGAGCCAGGCCAGCAAGGGGATCGCAGCGCTGCGCGCGGTGATCGGTGAGAGGGAACAGCTGTGGACCTAGAGAACGAGCTACGACGCGTGCTGCGGGAACGACCAGCCCCCGACATCATCTCGGACGTGGTGCCCACGGTCCACGCCGGGATGCGTCGCCGGGTACGCCGGCAGCGGCTGGCCTACCTCGGCGCGGCTACCGGGGTGCTGGCGATCTGGGGTGGCGCGGTCCTCGTCCTGCAGCCCGGACCGACGTCCAGCAGGCCGGCTGTCCCCACGCAGCTGGTCGCGAACGTCCCAACGGGCTTCCAGATCCGCGACCTCACCTTCGTGTCGACGACCCGTGGCTACGGCCTCGGCACGGTGCCGTGCGGAGCCGCGAGCTGCACGGTGCTGCTGCAGACCGACACCGGCTCGCACGCCTGGGAGCGAGCCCCTGCCCCGCTGGTCAGGTCGACGCGGCCGGACGGCTCCGGTTGCCCCGATGGCCTGTGCGTCTCGCAGATCCGGTTCGCGACGGACGTGCACGGCCAGGAGGTCGGTTATGCCTTCGGACCGTCGTACGTCGTGTTCAGGGACGGCGAGTGGCGGCCGCAGCTGGTCGGCCACCGCGTCGAGGCACTGGAGGCGGCCAAGGCCGGCTCGGTCGTGCGGGTCCTCGCCCGACCCGGCGGGGGTCACCTCGTCCAGCAGTCGTCGGTCGGCTCCGACACATGGACGACTGTCCTGGACATCACCGCTCCGACGTACAACGCGGTGCTCCGGCGCCAGGGCGCCCGACTGGTGCTCGTGACGTACGACAACAACCAGGGCGTCGGCAGCGAGCCCGATGTCTCCGACGTGCGCCTGTCCACCGACGGCGGGACGACCTGGACGAAGGGCGCGCACAACCCGTGCGACCTGGACAGCTACTTCACGTCGATCGCCCTGGCGAGAAAGCAGCAGGTCGTGGCGCTCTGCAGCCACCGCGCCGGCGGGTCCTACGTGCGGGTGTCCGAGGACAACGGGACCCACTTCGGGCCTCCGCGAAACCTGCCGAAGGGACTCAGCGCGACCCAGGTCGCGGCGCCGGCCGAGGGTGGCTGGCTGGTCGCCGCTGACGTCGCGCAGGAACGGGCACGCGTCATCGTCGCGAGCAAGGACCAGGGCACGACCTGGAAGCGCACCGCGACCGAGCAGTCCCCACCGGGGGCCGCGGGCGGCGGCTACCTCGACAACTCCAATGCGAAGACGGTCTGGTGGGTCGGTGCCGACCCGCGCTACGTGTGGCGCACCGATGACGCGGGCGCGCACTGGACGGCGGCCCGCTTCCGCTAAACGACAAGCAGTCAGACGAGCGGTCAGGCGTTGCGGGAGCGCCGGCGGCTGATCGCGTCGACGGAGGCGGCGACGAGCAGGACGAGTCCCGTGATCTCCTGGACCACGCTGATCGGCAGGCCGGGGTGCAGCTGGATGCCATTGGGGATCATGGCGATCACGACGGCGCCGAGGATCGCGTCGCGTGGCCTCCCGCGGCCCCCGAACAACGAGGTGCCGCCGATGACGGCCGCCGCCACGGAGTACAGCAGCGTGTTGCCCTGACCGAGGGCCGGCTGTGCGCCACCGCTGAAGTCGGCGAGGAACAGGCCTCCCACGGCAGCCATGGTGGAGCAGAGTACGAAGGCGCCGATGCGCACCCGGTCAACCGCGATGCCCGCTCGGGTGGCGGCTTCGCGGCTGCCGCCGATGGCGTAGAGGTGCCGGCCCCACGAGGTGCGCGCCAGCACGATGGTGAACACCACCATGAAGGCGACGGGCACGCTCGCCGCCCACGGCACGCCCTTGATGGCCGGGCCCGGGTTGGGGTTGCGGTTCTGGTTGAACCACCAGACGACCAGCACGCCGGCGACAGCCAGCACACCCACCCGAAGCGCGGTGAGAGCCGGACGGTCGAACGACACGCCCTCGCGTGCTCGCCGCTGCTGTCGCAGCACGGTGCTGACTCCGTAGCCACCGACCACGACGGCGAGAAAGATCCAGCCCTGCGCCGCCGACATGTTGTCGTGGGTCATCGAGAACCACGGCTTGTAGTTGCTCGTCCCGATCGACTGGCTGTTCACAGCGTCGAGCGTGACGCCCTCCCAGGTGAGGAAGAGGGCGAGCGTGACGATGAAGGAGGGGATCCCGAGGCTCGTCACCAGCACGCCGTTGAACACTCCGATCGCCACGCCGATCGAGCCGGCAAGGGCGAAGGCCAACCAGACATGCGTCTCGTCCGCTCCGGTCACGAGGAGCACGATGCCCGCAAGGACAAGGGCCCCTGCGACGTACAACCGCTTCCAGATGGCGAGCGCGGCGGCCAGCGCCATGCCGAGGATGAGCCCGGTGTAGACGCCGCTGCCGACCGCGTGGTGCAGGTCGCCTGACCTCAGCGCCTGCGCCGCGAAACCGGCGGCGACCCCGCCCGTCGCTCCGGCGGAGAGGTCGATGTCGCCGAGGATGAGGACGAAGACGAGGCCGAGCGCGATGAGCGCGATGAACGAGGCCTGCGACATGAGGTTGCCGATGTTGGCCGCGGTGAGAAACAGCGGGGTGGTCGCGCTGAACAGCACGCCGATGACGAGCAGCCCCAGTACGGCGGGAAGTCCACCCGGGTCTCCGCGGCGCACTCGTACGACATAGTCCTCGAGTGCCGCCCTGAGCCCGCGAGGGAGCGTGTCGACGCGGAAGCTGGCGCGCGGGTCGTCGCTCTCGTCGTGCGCGACGTCAGCCGTGGTGTCGCTGGTCATGAGCCCTCCTACGCGCTCTGGGCAGCGGTCGCTGCAGGCAGCCCGATCGAGCCGCTGCGGCCGGAGGTGATGAGCTCCACGACCTGGCTCGTCGTGGTCTCCTTCTTGAGGACCTCCGCCGCCAGGCGCCCGAGGTACAGGGCGTCGATGCGGTCGGCGACCTCCATGACGTCGTTCATGTTGTGCGAGATGAGCACGACACCGATCCCGTTGTCAGCCAGCCGACGCACGAGGTTCAGGACCTGTCGGGTCTGGGCCACCCCCAACGCGGCCGTTGGCTCGTCCAGGAAGACGACCTTGCCGTTCCAGAGGACGGCCCGTGCGATGGCGACCGTCTGGCGCTGGCCGCCCGAGAGGCTGGCCACTGGTTGCCGGACCGAGTTGATCGTGCGGACCGCCAGCGACCGGAGCGTCTCGCGAGCCCTCGTCTCCATCTCGGCGTCCTGGAGGAACGGTCCCTGGCGGATCTCCCTGCCCAGGAACATGTTCTGCGTGATGTCGAGATTGTCCGCGAGGGCGAGGTCCTGATAGACGAACTCGAGGCCCAGCGACGACGCCACAGATGGCGACGCGATCGTGATGGGCTCGCCCTGCCAGTAGATCTGACCGCTGTCGATGCTGTTGATGCCGGCGATGCACTTCACCAGCGTCGACTTGCCGGCGCCGTTGTCGCCGACCAGTGCCGTGACCTCGCCCGCATAGACGGCGAAGTCGACGTCGTGGAGGACGTGGACGGCTCCGAAGCTCTTGTTCATGCCTTCGACGCGAAGGATCGGGTCGGTCACGCGGACTCCCTCCACTCAGGCGCGAGCCGGGGGTGCGTCAAAGACAACACCCCCGGCCCGCGAGCACCTGGCTAGCTGACGCCAGCGGCCGTGCAGGCCGCCTGGACACCCTTGCAGAGATCGGTCACCGTGACTGCACCTGCGGTGACGACGTCCTTGATGTTGGCCTTGGTGATGGCCTCGGGGACGAGCAGGAGCGACGGGATGTCACGCTTGGCCGTCGGGTCGTGCAGTGTGCCGGTCGCGAGCGCCGCGGCAGCTGCGGTGTCGCCCTGGGCGAGCGCGATCGCCAGCTTGGAGGCGGCGTCGGCTTCCTTGCTCACGTCCTTGAATACCGTCATGCACTGGTCACCGGTGAGGATGTACTGCAGGCCCTGGATGCTCGCGTCCTGCCCGGTCACGGGCACCTTGAGCTTCTTGGACTTGAGGATGCCGATCGCGGCACCGCCGATGCCGTCGTTGGCCGCGAGCACTCCGTCGACCTTCCCGCCGTTCTTGGTCAGCAGCTGCTGGAAGTCCGTCGCCGCGGTGGTGTTGTCCCACTTGCTCACGTCGACCTCGCGAGCGATCTTGATCTTCCCCGCCGTGACGGCCGGGTCGAGCACCTGGTGGGCGCCCTGCTTGAAGAGCACGGCGTTGTTGTCGATGTCGGTGCCACCGTTGAGCTCGATCACCTGGGCGCCTGTCTTGCTCCCCAGGCAGTTGAGCAGCCCCTGGCCCTGGAGCTTGCCGACCGCCACGTTGTCGAACGAGACGTAGTAGCCCGCGGAGCCACCGAGGTTGACCCGGTCGTAGTCGATGACCTGGATCCCGGCGCTCTTCGCCGAGCTCTCCACGCTGATGCCGGTCTGCGGGTCCGCCGGGTCGATGAGCAGGACCTTGACGCCCTCCGCGATCATCGACTGCGCGATCGAGACGAACTTGGCGTTGTCTCCCTGGGCGTTCTGGATGTCGGCCTTGACGCCGGCGGTATCGAACGCCTTCTTCAGCAGCGGAGCGTCGTACTGCGTGTAGCGCGCCGACGATGTGGTGTCGGGCAGGATCACGCCGACCTGGACCTTGTTGCTCGAGGCGCTGGCAGTGCTCGATGAGCTCGCCGCGGGCGACGAGTTGCTGGAGCAGGCGCTGAGCGCCATCAGACCGGTCAACGCAAAGAGCGCACCGCCGGACATACGAACCCGTGATCTCACAGTCGTCCCCTTCGACGAGCTCACACCGCCGTGGTTGCGAGCTGATGACCGGACAATGGCGCGCATCACATTGATTCGTCAAGTCAGGCACGTAAATGGTCACCAAGTGTTGCGATTTCGGCCCAGTATTTGACAGAAGGCTGAGAGCCGGGGAGGGTCGCGCCACGATGACCGCTCCCGGCACATCACCCAGTCGTTCGCGGCGCCCCTCCCGACTGCCCGCCTCCGGGTCGGCCGGCCAGGTCGCGGCGCTGCTGCGGGCCAGCGGCCCGATGACGCGCGGCGAGCTCGGGAGCACGATGAGACTGTCGCGCACCACGGTGTCCGCGACCGTTGCGCGGCTCATCCAGGACGGCTGGGTCGACGAGCGGCCGTCGTCCACCGCCTTCACGGGTCGCGGACGACCACCCACGCTGCTGGCGCTCACGCAGCAGGCCGGGATCGCCATCGGGGTCGATCTGGGGCGCAGCCATGCCCGGGTCGTCCTCGCGCACCTCGGGCACGAGGTGCTGGCCGAGCAGGCGCTCGAGCTCCACGAGAGCTGGCACGCCGCGGCGGCCGTCGAGGCGGTGGAGACGCTGGTCGACGACGTCGTGGCAGCGGCCGGCGTCGACCGCGCCGGCATCGTCGGGATCGGGCTGGGGCTGCCCGCGCCGCTCGACACCTCAGGCCACTCGGCGAGCATCACGATCCCGCCCGACTGGATGCGCGAGGACCCGGCGCGGGCGCTCGCTCAGCGCCTGGGCGTGCCGGTCGTGGTCGACAACGACGCGAACCTCGGAGCCCTCGCCGAAGCCCGGTGGGGAGCTGGCCGGCGCTCCCAAACTCTCTTCTACGTCAAGGCCTCCACCGGCATCGGCGCCGGTCTTGTGCTGGGTGGCCGGCTGTTTCGCGGCAGTGCCGGGACCGCCGGCGAGATCGGGCACTTCACCGTGGACGAGGACGGACTCGTCTGTCGCTGCGGCTCACGTGGCTGCCTGGAGGTGCGCGCCGGCGGACCTGCCCTCGTGGCGGAGGTCGGCCACAGCCGTTCAGGGATCAACAACGTCGGGGACCTCATCGCGGCCGCCAGAGGCGGCGACCTCGCCTGCACCCGGGTGCTGGCCGACGCGGGAGAGACGCTCGGGGTGGCGCTGGCCGCCGTCCTCAACATCCTCAACCCGGACCGCGTGGTCCTGGGCGGCGAGCTGGGCGGGGCCGGCGAGCTGGTGCTCGCCAGCCTGCGGGAGAGCCTGGCGCGCAACGCCCTGTCGTCCGCGGTGCGCAGCTCCTCGGTGGTGCCGAGCCAGCTCGGCCGTCGCGCCGAAGCGCTAGGAGCCGTGCTCCTCGTCCTGACCGAGGCGGAGCGCTTCACCACGCCGCCCGG
>JAWWOJ010000252.1:0-3683 GCA_033851885.1 Frankiales bacterium
GCACTACACGGTCACCAACCACGCGCCGGTCGCCGAGGCGAGCTCGCCGACGAGCGCGTCGTTCAGCATCACGTCACGCGACGCCGACGGTGACGACCCGACGATGACCGTCGTGACGCCGCCCCAGCACGGCCAGCTCAGCGGCCCCACGAACAGTCGGTGCACGGCGTCCGCCTACCCCGATCCGGTCACCTGCTCCGACGACTACAGCTACACGCCCGACGCGGGATACAGCGGATCGGACAGCTTCACGTTCACGGCCTACGACGGCTACGTGACGTCGTCAGCGGCGACCGTGTCGCTCACTGCACCAGCCACCAGCTGAAGCAGCGGCTCGTCCACGACGGCTGCTCGCGCTCGTAGAACCGGTGCGCGTCGAGCCGCCCGTCGCCGCTGTCGAGCTCGAGGTGCGTCGCCCCGTGCGCGACCGCCCATGCCTTTGCCTCGTCGAGCAAGGCCTTGCCGAGGCCCGCCGACCGCCGGGACGGGTCGACGGCGAGGTCCTCGACCCATGCCCGCTGCCCGAACCGCACCGACGGGAGGTCGAGCACGATGGTGCAGAACCCGCTCAGGTCGTCGGCGACGAGGACCGTCGCCCTCTCGGTGTCGATGAGCCCGCGCAGCCGCTCGGCGGCGACGATCGGGTCCCACTGCGGCGGGACCCCGCCGGGAGGCGAGAACAGCCAGTCGTACAGCGGCACGATCGCCGCGGCCTCGTCGGGTCGTGCCGCGCGCACCGTCATCAGTTCCCCGTGAGTGTCATGTGCTGGTAGTCCGTCGGGCGGCTGAACGTACCGCCCCAGGTGAAGCCGTTGTCCGTGAAGGCGCGGACCGCGGGGGAGCCGGCGAGGAACATGCCGTCCCGCCTCCACGACCGGTCGCGGTAGGCGCTCGCCAGCTCGGGCAGGACGAGATCGCCTTTGACGTAAGGGTTCTGGAACGGGTTGACGTCCACCGCCAGCCCGTAGGCGTGGGCCGAGAACCGGGTCTGACCGCGCGCCGGACGGCAGACGAACGAGGCCGTGTCGTTGCCGTCGCCGGTCGGCTTCTCGTTCATGTCGGCCGTCCCCGGGAGCCGCATCTCCTCAAGGGGGAACCCCAGCCCGAACAGCCGGCGGAAGGCCGCGACCACGTGCGGAACGGCATCCTTGCGCACCACCAGCTCGCCGGTGTGGGCCCTGCTGTCGAAGCCGCGGAACACCAGCGTCAGGTAGCGCAGGTCCGCCAGCGAGGTCGGGCAGCCGGCCTTGTAGGTCGAGCCCATCCGCTGCCGGATGCGGCTCGTGATGGTCCGCTGGCTCCAGTGGAACGCGCCGTCCGGGGGCGCGGGAAGGACGTCGGCCGCCTGCAGGTGCCGGTCGCGCAGCAGCCTCGGCGTGGGCAGGACCTGCCCGAACCCGTCCGACCGCAGCGGCAGCGGGGATGCCCCGAGGACCCAGGTCGGCACGGGCGGGGTGGGCGTGATCGTGGGCGCGGGGGAGGTGGAGGGAGATACCGGGGTCGGTGTCGGGGTGGACGTCGCGATCGCTCCCGTCGTACCTGTCGAGCAGGCGGCCACGACCAGCAGTGCCGGCACCCATCGCATCCCCCCAGCCTGCACCCCCTCTCTCGACTTCCCTCCTCTGGTGCCGGCGTCCGAGCCCCCCGGGAGCGACCTTGAGCGTGGCTCCCTGCCGCCGGAGCCGGCTCTTCCGGCACGAGAGCAGGGAAGTGGGCTCTAGCGTGCTGCAGGTGGAGACGGTGCTGACGCTGAGCTGCCCGGACCGGGTCGGGGTGGTCCACGCGGTGACGGGGTTCCTCGCTGAGCACGAGGCCAACATCCTCGACAGCCAGGAGTGGGGCGACCCGGACACGGGTCGCTTCTTCATGCGGGTTCACGTGACCGGTGCACCCACCGGCTTCGAGGCCGTCGCCGAGCGGTTCGCGATGACCTGGGGGATGCACGGCACGGGGGAGCGGCAGCAGGTCCTGGTGCTGGTCAGCAAGCAGGGGCACTGCCTGCACGACCTGCTCTACCGGCACCGCACCGGCGCGCTGCCTGCGGAGATCGTGGCGGTCGGTTCGAACCACGACGACTTCCGGGACCTCGTGGAGGGCTACGGCATCCCGTTCCACCACGTGGACGAGGACCGCATCGCGGAGCTTGCCGAGGGCGTCGACCTCGTGGTGCTGGCCCGCTACATGCAGATCCTGTCCGACGACCTCGTGCAGCGGCTGCCCGACACCATCAACATCCACCACTCCTTCCTGCCCAGCTTCAAGGGCGCCCGGCCCTACCACCAGGCGCACGAGCGGGGCGTGAAGCTGATCGGGGCCACCGCCCACTACGTGACGGCCGAGCTCGACGAGGGCCCGATCATCGAGCAGGAGGTCGCCCGGGTCACGCATGCGCACACCCCCGAGCAGCTCGCCGCGATCGGCGCCGACCTCGAGACGGTCTGCCTGGCCCGAGCCGTGCGCTGGCACCTGGAGCACAGGGTGCTGCGCAACGGCACCCGGACCGTGGTGCTCTAGGCTCAGCACGCAAGCGACGGTCGGGGAGGAAGCCGGAGAGCCGGCGCGGTCCCGCCACTGTGTGCCCCTGCAAGGGGGTCAGCCAGACACTCCACCCGTCGGTGGCTCTACCCGGGGCGCGGACCCCAGGAAGGCAGCGTCGGGTGTACCCCTTCAGCGCCGTCGTCGGTCTCGACGACCTGCGGCTCGCCCTCATCGTCAACGCCGTGTCGCCCGCGGTCGGCGGCGTGCTCGTCCGCGGCGAGAAGGGGACGGCCAAGTCGACCATCGTGCGCGCCCTCGCCGCGCTGCTGCCGCCGGTCGACGTGCCCGACGGCTGCCGCTTCTCCTGCGGGCCGGGGGACACGTGCATCGACGACCACGGCCCCCTCGTGACGCGGAAGGCTCGCCTGGTCGAGCTGCCCGTCGGGGCCTCGGAGGACCGGCTCACGGGGTCTCTCGACCTGGAGAAGGCCCTGACCAAGGGGGTGTCGGCCTACGTGCCGGGCCTGCTTGCTGCGGCACACCGCGGCGTGCTCTACGTCGACGAGGTCAACCTGCTGCACGACCACCTCGTCGACCTGCTGCTCGACGCGGCGGCGCTCGGCACCTCCTACGTGGAGCGCGAGGGCGTCTCGGTGCAGCACGCCGCGCGGTTCCTGCTCGTCGGCACGATGAACCCCGAGGAGGGCGAGCTGCGGCCGCAGCTGCTCGACCGGTTCGGACTGACCGTCGAGGTCGCCGCGACCCGCGACCCGGAGGAGCGGGCAGACGTGGTCCGCCGGCGGCTGGCCTACGAGGCCGATCCGGAGGGCTTCGCCGCCCAGTGGACCGCAGCCGACGCGGAGCTCGCCGCGCACATCGCGGCCGCCCGGGAGCGGCTGCCGCACGTCGTCCTCGGCGACCACGCGCTGCGCGAGATCACCACCGTCTGCGCCGCCTTCGACGTCGACGGCCTGCGTGCCGACCTGGTGACCGCCAAGGCCGCGGTCGCGCTGGCCGCCTGGGCCGGCCGGGGCGAGGTCACCACCGACGACGTCCGCACAGCGGCGCGGCTCGCCCTCCCGCACCGCCGCCGCCGCAACCCTTTCGACGCGCCGGGCCTGGACGAGCAGCAGCTCGACGACGCCCTGTCCTCCGTCGCGCCGGAGACCGATCCGGACGACGACCCCGGCTCCGGCGTTCCGTCC
>JAWWOJ010000271.1:0-4697 GCA_033851885.1 Frankiales bacterium
GCGGGCGGATCGCCTGATGGCCGAAGTCGGCGTCGAGCCCCTGCGCGACCGCAAGTTCGAAGACTGCTCCCAAGGTGAGCGCCAGCGCCTCCTCCTCGCCCGCTCCCTGATGGACGAACCCGATCTCCTCCTCCTCGACGAGCCCACCACCGGCCTCGACCTGCCCTCCCGCGAGCGCCTGATCGCCTCATTGGACACGATGGCCGAAGCCAACGCCGACCTGCCGACCGTCCTCGTCACCCACCACCTCGAGGAGATCCCGGCGACCACCACCCACGCCCTGCTCCTCCGCGACGCCGCGATCGTCGCCGCCGGCCCGATCGCCACCGTCCTCACCAGCACCGCCGTCTCGACCACCTTCGACATCGAGGTCGAGGTCGCCCACAACACCGGTCGCTGGGCCGCAATGGTCGTCCGCAGCTAGAATCTCCGCCTCCCGCGGAGCGGTCGCCCCAACGCGCCCCGCCTTCCGCCGGCACGCGCCCGTAGCTCAGCCGGATAGAGCGTCGGTCTACGAAACCGAAGGTCACTGGTTCGAATCCAGTCGGGCGCATTCGCGCTAGCCCGCTTGGGAAGCGGGTTTGGGGGCTTTGGAAGAGAAAGCTTGACTTCCGAAAGGCGCCATGGGGCACGCCCTGGGGCACGGTGAAGTCGAAGACGGGTCTCCCCAAGCCTTGAGATAGGCCGCTTCGCTCTGCGGCCGCTCCCGGCTAGCGGCGCCAGCTTCGCTCAAGTATCCCGGCCAAAGCGTCGATAGGCGGGCAGGAAGCGCCGCCCCCTCCGGGAACCTTGCCGGCCGGCGTCCGAATCCGCGCCGCCCACCCCGATCGGGAGACCTTTCCATGAGGAAGCTGTTCGCCGTGCTGGCCCTTGCCTGCGCCTGCCTGACCTGCTTCGCTGCTACTGCCGCAGCCAAGCCCGCCGCCACGAAGCCCGCCGCAGCCAAGCCGGCCACCGCGAAGCTGACGATCCACAGCTTCCCGGGAGGACTCTTCGGCTACCTCTCCAGCGCCGAACCGCGCTGCCAGGCCAACCGCAAGGTCGTCCTCTACCTGAAGCGCGGCGATCGACCTGAACCGGCCACCGACCCCGTGGTCGGCACCGACAAGACGGCGCCCGACGAAGGCTCCTACCGCTACTCGGTCGAGACCACGGGCACCGGCGACTTCTACGCGCAGGTCGCGGCGAAAAAGGGCTGCGCTGCGGCGCAGACCGGCAGCGTCGAAGCGATGCAGGTCGGCGCCGGCGCCAGCGCGAGCGACGTCCCGGTCTGCTCCCCCTACACCGCCGAAGGACCGAGCGAAATCTGCAGGCTGCCGGAGCTCAACTACGACCTCTACGCGAGCGGGACCACCGCCTGCGCGTTCGGAAAGGCCAGCTACTCCTGCGAAGGCATCGTCTCCGGCGTGTTCCCATGGGGCGACGCGGGGGGTGGCGAAAGCCCGAAAGCCGTCTTCAACTGGGCGCCCGCGCCCCAGCCGGGACAGCGCTCGGTGGTGATCATCTCCGAGCTGAGCAAGAGCGCAGCGGGGCTGCTGACGCGGATGGACTGTCGGAGCCCCGGCCCCGCCTCGGCCGACCTGACGGTCGACAAGGCGATCGTCAAGACCGACACCGGGACCGCCGAGTTCTACACGCCCGATCTGCCCGGGCAGGCGGCCGGCGAGCCGGGCGGCCCCTTGTACCTGAATTTCGAAAGTGGGAAGTACGCATTCGGCCTCGGCGCCAAGGCCCACATCAATGGCTATCTCTACGTGAAGAACTAGGAGCTGGGCACCGATGAATGCACGCAAGCTCTTCCTTCCGCTCCTCGTCGCACTCGGCTGCGTGGCGCTGGCCGCGCTCCCGACCTGGGGCGTCGCGGCGACCCACAAGCACCGGTCCGCCAAGCACCCCGAGGCGCCGTTGCGAATCGAATCGATCAAGGTCGCCTCGAAGGCCGGGCCGCTGGTCCTCGCGGTCCGCGCCAACGTCCACGCCACCGTCGCGCTGACGGTGAACGGCAAGAAGGTCCGCCACCCCTTCGAATCGATCAACGAGAACGTGAAGCAGATCGACCTGCGCTCCACCGACGGCCTCCGCGCCGGCTCCAACAAGCTGCGCCTGCGCTCGACCCGGGCCGGCGCGGTGAGCACCGCCACGCGGAACGTCCGCGTCCCCGGTTGGGCGCTCCTGGCGAACGCGGGCAGCGACACCGCCACCTACGTCGACACCCACACCGCCGTCGGCACGCCGCCCCTCCCCGGCGCGGCGCCCGGCGGAGTCGACTACTCGTGGAGGGTCGTCCAGAAGCCGCGCGGCGCGAACGCGAGCCTGGTCGACGACGGCGAGCCGCAGCCCCTGCTCCGTGCCGACGATCCCGGCACCTACGTCCTGCAGGAGGAAGCGAACCCGTCGACGCCCGGCGAACCGACCGCCTACGACCAGGTGAACGTGCCGGTCGCCGCCGACGTGCCGCCGAGTGGCCTCACCCTCAACACCGACAAGGACAACGCGATCTCGATCGGCGGCCAGTCCTACGGGAAGGTCAGCGACGACCGCATCGGCTACGCGATCGTCGAACGGACGACCGGGGTGGTCGTCAAATCAGGCGATGTCGGGCTTGACATGACCGGCATCGCGGCGCTGTCGACGCTGGCCGACAAATATGGGGCCGGCGACGGCAGCACCAACTTCATGCACTACCTGATGATCCTCAGCGGTGGGACCGGTCAATCGCCGGGGACGGCGATCGCTTTCGCCGGCGTGATGAAGAAGATCGGCGTGGCACTGCCCTCACCGGAAACCATCCTGGCGTTCAACGGCCGGAACCGCTTCTCGATCGTCGGCATCCCCGGAGGTCCTCCGGATAGCGCCACCACCCGGATCCCGGGCGGGCTCGAAGGCGCGGCGAACTCCGATGCGATCACCGGCTACCTGCAGAGGAACGAGGCGGTCAACGCGCAAGGGGCACAGGTCTACGAATACGTCTCCGGTGAAAACCCCGAATTCGACACGAAGGCCGCCGGCAGCACCGGTAGCACGAACGTGATGACCGTCGACGGCAAGAAGTTCGAAGCTTCCCTGCCCCCGGGCGTCACCGCGGGCTTTCACCTGGTCGTCCTCAACAGCATGACCCTGCAGCCGATCGACAACGTCGGACTGTCGACCAACGGGAGCGATGGGACCGATCTGGGACTCCAGGGCCCAGCCGCGAACCGGTTCGCCCAATCGACCAGAACCCCCGGCACCCCACTGGTCCTCGTGCAGTCGATCGGCAAGCCGAAGGCGGCGGGACCGGTGTGGGAGACGTTCGTCAGGCAGATCACCAGGCTCGGTGGGAACCCGCAGGTGATGAACGCGCTGAACGGGACCGCCGAATATGCCTTCGTCGGCCGCGCGGGCTCCACCGCGCCGCCCGCCGAATCGACCACCGCCTACGACAAGGGTCCCTATCCGGCCCCGAACCTGCCCCCGGCCCACCTGATCGGGGTGCTGGCGCGCAGCCGCACCTCGAACTTCGTGCCCAACGTCTACAGCACGCCCACCTCCGAACGGCCGGGGGGCCTCGTCAACATCGGGCTGATGCACGTGGCCTACCAGCCGCCGACCGCCTGGCCCGAACTCGCGCCCGGCGCGAACCGCGACGAAGTCGAAAAAGCGGCCCATTACATCTGCACGAAATTGAACTTCTGCCAGCCGGCCGCCAGCTGTGACTCGGTGCGCGAATGCTTCTGGAAGAAGTACGACTCCGACTGGGGAGCCAAGCACGCCGACATCATCGACCTCGAATATCCCGGCGACAGCAAAGGCTTCACCAGCGCCATCTTCATCGCGGTCAAAAGTGAGCTGAAGGAAGAGACCGGGGAGGTCGCCCAGGTCCATACCTGGCTGGCCAAGCTGCTGGCGCCGCTCGAACAGAGCTCCGGGTCCTCTTACGTCGACCTGCAGTCGATCGGCAACAAAGTGTGGGAATCGGTACAGCGCCCGGCCGCCGACAATTCGACCTCCTGGATCCTCGGTCTGGTCAGCAAGGTGATCGCGGTCGGTCGCATCGCGCCGCCCCCGGCGAGCAACGTCGCGGCGGGCCTCTCCGGCATCTTCGGTCTCGCCTCCTACCTCTCCGACAAAAGCGGCCAGCCGATCCTCGGCGCCCAGATCAAAGTCAAGAGCAGCGAACTAGCAAATCAGCTGTACGCACGCGTCCAGTTGGCCCGAGAAACCACCACGGCGCTGGGGATGCTGATCACCAGTGACTACGGCAAGCTGACCACCACCTATTCCCACCTCGACGCCGACTGGTCGCCGCCGACCGCGGCCGAGGCCGACCGGGCACTCTCGATCGGCGCCAAGCAGTGGTTCTACGAAGCGCTGATCCCGACCGCCTACCCGTACCTGATCCGGGCAAGTGGAGTGACCAACGCAAGAGCGCTCAACTGCACGTTTGGCGACGGCAATCGGCGTTCCTGGCCGAACCAGCCCGACCAGGAGCAGATGAACGTGGCCACCGGCTACGACACCAGCGGTAACCCGGTCACCTCGGACTTCTTCTTCACCCAGGGAGTCGGTGGCGGCGCCTCGCCGCCGGCCTCACTCGGCGACGAAATGTTCCGGCCGCTGGAAGCCAAGGAACCCGGCCTCGGGATCGAAAAGCTGCAGTTCTTCACGGCCCGCGTCTTCAACGGAAGCATCGCCCACGCGAGCTACAACTACAACTA
>JAWWOJ010000276.1:0-4052 GCA_033851885.1 Frankiales bacterium
CGGCCGGAAGCAGCGGTAGGTCCACCAGGGCCTGCGACGCGGAGAGCACCCCGGCGGCCGCGAAGCCCAGCAGCAGCCCGACAAGGGGAGCGAGCTCCATCGCCCGGCCGGCGGTGCGCCGTTCGAGCCGCTCCGGTCCCTGCACCCGCAGGACGGTCAGCGTCGTGAGCGCGAGCCGCAGGGCGTCAGGCACCGAGCGCCTCCAGGCCCGCCCGCACGACGGCGACGGCGACGTCCGCTCCCGTGCTGCCGAGGCCGAGGTCGAGCAGCGGGGTCAGGCCGGACCGGGTGAGCGCCTGGGCCGCGTGCGGGTCGGCGGGCGCGCTGCCGGCGAGCAGCCACTGCTCGGCCCCTGGCCGGCGCGTGCACACCAGGAGCACGGCGGTGGCTGTCGCCGTACCTCCGCCGAGCAGCACCGGTGTGCGGCGTTCGGTGAGCCGGTCGACCAGGCCGACCAGCCGCCCGAGCCCGCCGTCCAGGAGCTGTTGCGGGTCGCGGCTGGTGCGGAGCAGGGAACGCACCGCAACGACGTCGGTGGCCCAGTCCGGTGTCTGCCGGTCGGTGACGTCCACGGGCTCGAGGTGGAGCGCGAGAGCCAGGCAGGCGCGGACGGCCGTGGTCACCAGGTCGCTGTCGAGCACGACCAGCTCGCACCCGGCATCGACCAGCCGGTCGGCCTCCTCGCGACCCGCCGCGTCCCCTTGTCCGTCGCCGACCTGGAGGCGCACCACCGCTCGCGGGTACGTCGGTGGGTCACCGAAGACCCGGTGCAGCTCGTCGGCGAGGCGACTCACCTGATCCTCCTCGGCTGGCCGGCGACCACCTGGTGCACCTCGTCCGACAGCCCGGCCAGTGCGGTCGTCGCGCGACCCAGCAGGTCTGCGAACAGCCGGCCGCTGGCGGTCGCCGGCACGACGCCCGAACCGACCTCCGGCGCGACCAGGACGACGTGGGCCCGGGTGGTGGTCCACGCCGCGGTCAGCTCCGCGAGGGCGGCGTCGAAGACGGATCGCGCGTCGGAGGACTCCCAGTGGTCATCGAGGACCCGGGTCAGCCAGAGCCCGAGGTCGTCGACGAGCACCTGCCCCCGGGCGTCGCGCAGCACGCCGGCGACGTCTCCCGTCTCGAGGGTCTGCCAGGTCGTCGGCCGGCGACGGACGTGGGCGGCAACCCTTCTCGACCAGTCCTCGTCGTCACGCGGGGGAGCGGTGGCGACGTAGAGCACCTCGCTGCCGAGCAGGCTCTCGGCGTACGCCGACTTGCCGCTGCTCTGCCCGCCGAGGACAAGGACCGTACGGCCGCGCGCGGTGTCGATGATGTCCCCGTCCCTCGCCGCGCGGGAGCCCAGGTCGGCGAGGGCGCGGTCGAGCTCGTCGGGCGGTGGGTTGTCGTGGCCGACGTGGATGGCCACCACGTCGGTCGTGGCCGTCACCGCACCGACGGCCCGCAGCCTCTCGACCTGTGCCGGCCAGGTCTCCAGCGTCAGGTGCGAGGGGATCGGTGTGCCGGCCAGCTCGAGCAGGACGACGTCAAAAGCCCTGTCACGCAAGGCTTCCACGGTCGCGTCGGGCAGCACACCGGTGTCCGTCGCGTAGAGCAGCCGGGCACCGTCGGGGCCGGTGACGTCATAGAGCACGGCGTCCTCGGGGTGGTTGGCGTCGACCGGCCTCACGACGTAGCCGGCCACCTCGTGCACGCCACCCGGAAGCGCGGGCACCGTGAGGCAACCGTCGAGGTGGGGTTGTGCGTCCTGGAGGACGAGCGGTGGTGCCACGACCGTGAGCCCTCGGGGCTCGCGTGCCCAGTAGCGCCACACCCAGACCTGGGGGAAGTGGTGGTCGCGGTGGCGGTGGGTGACGAGGACGGTGTCCACGTCGCGCAGGCTCACGCCGAGGCGGGCGGCGGCCAGCCCGACGGTCGGGCCGAGGTCGATGAGGACGCGGTCGTCGAGCAGCACGCAGGTCTGCCCGCGGACCACGCCCTGGTCGAGGGCGGCGGCGCAGGACGGGCACCGGCACCACGGGTTGGGCCAGCCGTCAGCGGCACCACTGCCCAGCACTCGGATCCGCACCGGTCTAGCCTGCCAGTCCATGAGTTGGACGTGGCGGTACGAGGGTCCCGACGGGTCGCCGGTCGAGGCCGGCCCGGACGCGCCGGCGCAGCCGGACTTCCCGACCCAGTCGGATGCGGAGTCCTGGGTCGGCGAGGTCTGGCGCGACCTGCTGGGCGCGGGGGTGGCGTCGGTGTCGCTGTACGAGGGCGACCGCAAGGTCTACGGGTCCATGGGCCTCGACTCGGCCTGACCCTGTGCTGGCGGCGTGCTCCGCGCCGGTCCATCACGTAGCAGCGCTGCCGTCGCCCGTCGCCGTGGTCGTCGCGCCGTCACAGCAGCTGACGGACTTCCTCACCGCGCACTGCGGGGTCGGACCGGTCCGCTTCGTGAGCTTCGCGGAGGCGGTGCGGTGGCTCGAGGTCAGGTCTGGCCCTTGGCCAGCGCCTCGAAGTTCTCATACATCGCCGGGACGCCCGACTTCTCCCGGAAGTGCAGCGCGATAGCGGCGCTGCGCTCCCAGACGCCGGCCACCCAGAACAGGTCGTAGACCAGGCCGCGGTCGAGCAGGCCCTGCTTCACGAAGGTGCCGAGCGTCTCGTTGAAGCCGAGCAGCGCGGAGACGGCCCGGGCGCCCTCGCTGCCGCGCGGGTGGTCGGCGTCGAACTGGGCGAAGGTCGGCGCGCTGTCATAGCCCATGAGCAGGTCGGAGCCGTCATAGGCGCGTTGCGCCATCGGCCCGTTGATGAGCGAGACGAGCAGCTGAGCGTCTGCCTGGGTCGGCTTCGCGCTGATGCTGAGGTCCTGCTGCGGGATGGTGGTTGTCATGTCGCTCCCTGTCGTCGGTCCACCGAGTGTTCGCGCGCAGGGAGCCAGCGGGCTATGGCCCGTTAGGGCCGTTTGGTCGGACTGGCGGTGCGGCCAGGGTCGCTGATGACGACGTCGGCCAGGACCTCGTCGACGGCCTTCTTCAGGTCGGCGGGCAGCGCCGTGGCCGAAGCGTTGTCACGGACCTGCTCCGGGCGCGATGCGCCGACGATCGCCGAGGCCACGTTGTCGTTGCACAGCACCCAGCCGATGGCCAGCTGCGCCATCGACAGGCCCGCCTCGGCGGCCAGCGGCTTCAGCTGCTGTACGGCGGTGAGGACCCCCTCGCGCATCAACGGCTTGATCATGTTCGCGCCGCCCTGCTCGTCGGTCGCCCGGGTGCCCTCGGGCAGCGGAGCCCCCGGGACGTACTTGCCGGTGAGGACGCCCTGGGCGATCGGGGACCAGACGATCTGACTGACGCCCTCCTCGCGGCACAGCGGCTCGACCTCGGCCTCGATCACGCGGTACAGGGCGGAGTACTGCGGCTGGTTGGACACGATCCGGTCGAGGCCCAGCTGGCCCGCGATCGTGAGCGCCTCGGCGATCTCCGACGCCCTCCACTCCGAGACGCCGACGTACATCACCTTGCCGGCGCGGACCAGGTCGTCGAACGCGCGCATCGTCTCCTCCAGCGGCGTCTCGTGGTCGAACCGGTGCGCCTGGTAGAGGTCGATGTGGTCGGTCTGCAGCCGTCGCAGGGAGGCGTTGCAGGACTCGAGGATGTGCTTGCGGGACAGCCCGCGCTCGTTGCGGCCCGGACCCGTGGGCCAGTAGACCTTCGTGAAGAGCTCGATGCTCTCCCGCTTCACGCCCTTGAGCGCCTCACCGAGCACGCTCTCCGCCCTGGTGCCGGCGTAGACGTCGGCCGTGTCGAAGGTTGTGATGCCGACGTCGAGCGCCTCCTTCACACAGGCGTGGGCGGCGTCCGCCTCCACTTGCGAGCCGTGCGTCAGCCAGTTGCCGTAGCTGATCTCGCTGACCTTCAGACCGCTGTGACCCAGGCTTCGAAACTCCATGAGGCGACCCTAGCCACCCCTTCCTGAGGTCTGTGCCCGGCACCCCCTGGCCTTCCTGCAACCTCGCACGGATCGGAGGGTGACCTGAGCGTGCGCGACAGCGGTGAGTGCGTCAG
>JAWWOJ010000289.1:0-6470 GCA_033851885.1 Frankiales bacterium
CTACCTTGAGGACACAGCATGCCTGCATCGTTGCGTGTACATACTCGCCCGGCCTCTCCGATGCAGCCCACTCCGTCGGGAGCTGAAGTCGGCGAGGGTCCGGGTCGTAGTCACCGCGCGGCGGCGACGGCTTCGGGCCGGCTGTCCCGTGGCGGTTGGGTAGGGGTGGTAAGGCAGTGGTTGCGCCGGCACGGGCGGACGGTCCTCCGGGGTATCGCTGTGTTGGCGATCCTGCTGGTGGCCGCTCGGGGAGTGCTGGTGGTGGCCAATCGTGAGGTGGCGCTGCAGGATGCGCGGTTGTCGTTACTGCGGGTTAGCGACGCGGCCGGGCAGGCTCGTCTGGCAGTTGAGGGTGACGAGGTCGGTACTCCGGTGCCCGCCGGTGAGTATTCGTTGAGCGCCACGTTACGGGGCAGGCTGAGCAGTCACGGGTCGGAGTTGGTCCGGGTCTGGCCTACTGCTTCCGCTCGGGCGATCAACGGTGAGCTGGTGAGCTTCAATGGCCTTATCGTCGAGGTGATGGACCTGGTGGCGAAAGGGCGGTTTGCTCAATCGCGGGCCTTCGACAGCAGCGTGTTGCAGCCAGCTGAGGACCATCTGGACACCGTTCTGCTCGCGGCAACGGAAAGCCTGCAGAAACAGGTCGCAGCGGCTGGCCGTAACTTGCGCGCCGGGGTGCTATGGATCGTCGGCGGGGCCGGTGCCGTCGTGGTGCTAATCATGATCGGACTGGCCCGCGGGCTGCGGGACCGTGACCGGCGTCAGACCAAGGAGACGTTGCTGAGGGCGAGCGAGCAGCGGTTCCGGGCGCTGGTGCACAGGGCAGCCGAGGTCATCGTGGTCACCGATCCCGTTGGCGCACCAACCTATGTCAGTCCCTCCGCCGAACACGTCACGGGCTACCCCGCAGGCGCGCTGGTGTCAGGCAATCTCTTCGATCTCGTGGATCCGGAGCAGCGGCAAGGATTTCAGGCGGCGCTAGCCGGCGTGCTGGAGCGGCCCGGAGCTGAGGACGAGCTGCAGCTGCGCATTCGCCATGCCGACGGTGGCTGGCGGTGGATCGAAATGGTGATGCGCAACCTGACCCAGGATCCGGCCGTAGGGGGGGTAGTGCTGAACTATCGTGACGTCACCGACCTGCGCAAGGCGGAGGCTCAGCTGGTGGACACGGCCCGGCAGGCTGGGATGGCCGAGATCGCGACCAATGTTTTGCACAATGTCGGTAATGTCCTCAACAGCGTCAACGTCTCGGCCAACCTGGTGTGTCAGAAGGTGCGGGGGTCGAAGTCGGTCGGGCTTTCCAAGGCGGTCGAGCTGCTGCATGAGCATGCCGATGATCTGGGTGATTTCCTGACCAGCGATGCCCGGGGCAAGGCGCTGCCGGGTTATCTGGACAAGCTGGCGGCGACGCTGAGGACCGAGGGGGAGGGAATCGAGGCCGAACTGCAGCGCCTAATCAACGGCGTTACGCACATCAAGGAGATCGTGGCCGCCCAACAGTCTTTGGTCGGCGTCTCCGGGGTGCTCGAATCGGTGCGGATCAGCGACGTGGTGCACGAGGCGTTGCAGATGGCCGGAGTTCTGGGCGATGACCGGGTGCGGGTTGAGCTCGAGTTTGCAGATGATCCGCTGGTGTCGCTGGACAAGCACCGCGTGCTGTTGGTTCTGCTGAACCTGATCGGTAACGCCATGCACGCCATGAAGGGCGAGCTCGGTCGTCAACCTCAGCTCAGCATCCGGACGGAGGTGAGTCACGGTCAGTCCCTGCGCATTACGGTGGCTGATAATGGCGTCGGGATCGCGCCGGAGAACCTGACCCGGATTTTCGTGCATGGCTTCACCACCCACACCGACGGGCACGGTTTCGGTCTGCACAGCTCGGCGTTGGCTGCCACCGAGATGGGTGGTGGCTTGAGCGTTGAAAGCGATGCCGCCTGTGGCGGTGCGCAATTCACCCTGCAGGTGCCGCTGGAGCAAGAGTCGGTGAGCGTATGAGCACCCCGCTGAACCGTCGCATCCTGCTGATCGATGACACGCCCTCGATCCATGAGGACTTCTGCAGGATCCTGTCCGGCACCGCCTCGGCGGCTGAGATGGACGCTGCCGAGCAGGCCTTGTTCGGTGAAGTAAGCGCCGCCAACGCCGCGGTCGGCTTCGATCTGGATTCGGCCTATCAGGGCCGCGAGGGGTTGGACAAGGTCCGTGCGTCGCTGGCCTCTGCAAGCCCCTATGCGATGGCCTTCGTAGACATGCGGATGCCGCCGGGCTGGGACGGAGTGGAGACCATCCAGGAGCTCTGGCGGGCCGACCCCCGGCTGCAGATCGTGATCTGCACCGCGCACTCGGACTACTCCTGGGATGAGGTGCTGGGCACACTGGGGGTCGAGGATCGGCTGCTCATCCTGAAGAAGCCGTTCGACAACATCGAGGTCGCCCAGCTCGCGAGCGCGCTGACGACCAAGTGGGATCTGACGCGGAGCGCCGAACTGAAGGTCAGCCGCCTGGAGGAGGCCGTGCTGGAAAGAACCAACGCCTTGGAGATCGCGAACAAGGAGTTGGAGGCGCTGGTCCACGAAGTCACCCAGCTGGCCACCCACGACGCGCTGACTGGGCTACCGAACCGGGTGCTGTTCGCCGACCGAGCCACCCAAGCCCTGGACGTGGCCCGCCGCGACGGCAGCCGCCCGGCAATATTGATGCTGGACCTGGACCGGTTCAAGGAGGTCAATGACACCCTGGGCCACCTACACGGAGACCTCCTACTCAAACAGGTCGCCCAGCGCCTGTCCGGGGTGCTGCGTCCAAATGACACCGCAGCCCGCTTCGGCGGTGACGAGTTCGCGTTGCTGCTCTCCGATGGGGGCTCCGAGGCCGGCGCCACCGTCGCCACCCGGATCGCCCATGCGCTCGAGGCGCCCTTCGGCCTGGGCAATGCCACCGTGGGCGTCGAGGCCAGCATCGGCATCGCCGCCGCATCGGCGGCCCATGAGCGCCCGAGCCTGGAGGAGCTGTTGCGTCAGGCCGACATCGCGATGTACAAGGCCAAGGCCGACCGCTCGGGCTTCGCCCACTTCGCCGCCTGCAACGACGACGGCACACCCGATCGGCTGACCTTGATGGGCGAACTACGCCAGGCACTGGACTGCGAGGAGTTCGTTATCTACTACCAGCCCAAGGTCGCCATCGACACCGGTGAGCTGCTGGGCGTCGAGGCGCTCGTGCGGTGGCAACATCCGAGCCGCGGTTTGCTGCTTCCTGCTGAGTTCATTGCCCTGGCCGAGGAGAGCACCCTCATCAAACGCCTCACGACGTTGGTGCTCGACAGCGCGTTGCGTTGCTGCCGCGACTGGCTCGAACAGGGACTGAGACTACCGGTGGCCGTCAATGTCAGCGCCCGCAGTCTGTGTGATCCGGAATTCCCCAGCATCATCGGTGACCGGCTCGCCCATGCCGGCGTCCCCGCCGAACTGCTCACCATCGAACTCACCGAAGGCACCGTGATGGCCTACCCCGGCATGGCACTGGGGATTCTGCACAGACTGCGCGACATGGGCGTGTCTCTGTCTGTGGACGACTACGGCACCGGCTACTCCTCGATGGCCTACCTGAAGAACCTTCCCGTCACCGAGCTCAAGATCGACCGAGAATTCATCAAAGGCCTAACCAGCGACCCTAACGACGCCGCCATTGTGCAAAGCGCCACCGACCTCGGGCACAACCTCGGCCTGTCCGTCGTGGCCGAAGGGGTCGAAGACGAAACAACCCTGACCGCCCTCAACGCCCTCGGAGTCGACATCGCCCAGGGCTACCACCTAGGCCGACCCATGCCCGAAAACCTCCTCCAACACTGGATCGCCGACCACGCCGACAGCCGCACGTCTGTCGAAACAGCCCCGCACAGCCGCACCTGCGACGATCATGAACACACCCCCAGCTGAACGCGCCCTATGCGTCGGCCATCGCCGAAACGGCGAACGTGGATCCCGTCCAACGGGCCCGAATCGGGAACCGAGCCTCGGTGTCGGGAACTCTCGCCGCGGCCAAGAAGAGTGTTCGCGCTGAAGCCCTTGTCAAATGATCTGGCCGAAAGGTCATCGGGCAGACTGATTCGCCCCGGGGTCCGTCGGAGGGTATCGCCCTCGAGCAGGAGAGGTCGAGGTCCTGCGACGGGCGGCGGCGTATTTCTCGCAGGCCCATCTGCGGAGAAATGAGTTACCCGCTCGTCCGCGAGTTGGCCGAGGACGGTATCCCCGTCACGGTGACGTGCCGGGTGCTCAAGATCGCCCGCCAGCCCTACTACCGCCGGCTCACGAACCCCTCGTCGGCGAGAAACCGGTAACCGAACTCCGGTCGTCATGGTGCGCGTCGAACAGGGCGTTGGCCAGGTGAGCTTCGGCCCATTCGCCGGCACGCGGGTCGGTGGAGGTGACAGCGGCGGTGAACCCGTCGTCGACGCCGCGACCCCAGGGCAGCATGTGACTGAGGTCCTCGAGGAACATGTGCTTGTAGAACCCGGTGCCGGGCCGCTCACGCAGACGCCGGTGCAGCTGCGGATCGTCCCTAATCATGTCGGTGTATTAGAAGCGTGAGCGGCGGCTGCTGGTCAAGCCGGCGTAGGGATCATCGGATCTCATCGGGGCCCCCGGCCTGCTTCCGGCTCCTTGCCACCGGAGTCGCGGCCATCGTCCGGTTCGCCGCCGCCCGAGTTCGTATCCCTTGTGGCGGCGTCATCGCGGAAACGGCTGATGCGATCGGCAAGCGACTGGGTGTGCTTCGAAAGCGTGGTGCCAGCGGGCAAGCGCGCAGCCAGATACTCGGCGAGGAACAGGTCATGCAGGTCGTCGTGGATTCCAAGATATCCGGGGGAGAAGGCCGACACGACAGCGCTGCGGTGCGGCACTGTCGAGCGTCGAGGCCGGCTCAGCGGCGACCAGTCGTCATCGGTGTCGCGTATACCGCGATCTTCGAACCGTCGGTTGAGACGTTGCCGCCGGGCCGTCCTTGCGATGCCGCTCTGGGTGAGGGCGAAGATCGACTCCAGGCCAGTCGCGATGCCGAGCAGGAAGGTCGGCAGATTCGGGTTCGCACCTGGGGAGAGCACGCCGTCCCACACGGCGCGGACGGTTGAGCACGCATGCCTGACCTTGACCGCGCCATCTGCGACGAGCTCGACGCCTGCCTGGGCCGAGACGACCTCGACCGCCTCGCTAGCCCCGACACCGAGTGGGCCGCGGTTCGCCGTGACGTGGCGGCTGGTCGCGTGGTGGTCAGGGGCCGTCCGGGCAGGGTTGTAGCGGTGTGTCGGTAGCGAGCAGGCTGGTGTGGACGCTGATCATGTTGATGGGGATGGCGGGGAGTTGGATCGCGTGGCCCGGGTTGCTGGTCGCGGTGGGCAGGTAGGCGCAGTCACCTGCGAGCAGGGTGGCAGCGTCTCCGGCTGAGGCGTAGGAGGGGTCGGTGGTTGCGGTGTTGTTCACCAGGGCGGCGTAGTTCCCCTGCGGTATGGCTAGTTCGCTGGTGCTGTAGTTGTAGAGGAGTTGAGAGTCATAGACGGCGGGTGTGCCGTCGGTAAGGTCTTGATCGGTCAGGTACAGGCAGACCGCGTCGGCCGGGCAGCCATTCAGGGCGCCGGGTTCATCAGCCGGGTTGCTCGCCCTCCGGCTGCGCGTCGGGGGTGATGCTGCGGGCCCAGCGAGATGCGAGGGGCGGCGGGCGGCGGGCCGGTTTGCTTGGATCCAACTGCTGTACGTGGCGACGTTGGCGTATACGGATGGGTAGTTCAGGCGGGCGCAGCCCACGCCGAAGGACACCACGCCGATAAGTGTCTGGGTACCGGTCGCATCCTGGGTGATCAGCGGGCCGCCGCTGTCGCCCTGGCAGGAACCGGTCCCGCCATCGCTCGGTCCGGCGCACAGCATCCCCGCGGTGATGGTCGTCACGTCGTGGTACTTCCTTTGGCAGGCGCCGGGGTCAACGACTGGCAGGGTTGTCTGCTGGAGTTGCTGGGCCAGGTTGCCGCCCTCGGTGGTCCTGCCCCAGCCGGCCAAGGTGGTCGGCTTGCGTTCCGGTGGCGGCACAAGATCAGTTTCGTGGGCGGCAGCCGGCCGTCATCAGGCCGCCGGGCGTCGTGACTGCTCTGATCTAAAGGTCGGCCATAGGGTTCTCGATCTTGGCGTGTCGGTGTAGCAGCCTTCTTTCAGGATGACTTTCTGCCATCGATCCCGCCGTGAACTTGGTGTCGCGTATGAGTAGGACGATTGATGCGACCAGTACCCAAAGCGGAAATAGCGCGAACGGGAAGAACAAAGCTCCGGCAAGCTGGAGTACGGCCACGACGTAGCCGACGGCGGTTAGCCAGCCAGGGAAGACGACGCTTCGTCGAGCCGCGTGGGAGGCGGAGGCGATGAACGCACCGGCTGACAATGCCCCGGCGACGAGGAGCAGCGCCTGGCCGATGTTGTCCAGCTGGG
>JAWWOJ010000417.1:0-8225 GCA_033851885.1 Frankiales bacterium
CTCGGCGGCAAGGGAGACGGCCGCCGGCTGAACATCGGCAGCGGGGCGGGTACGACGGTCCGGCAGCTGCACACGCTGATCGCGCGGGCCGTCGGCGCGCCGGACGCGCCGGAGTTCGCTCCCTCGCGGCCCGGCGAGCTGCAGACCATCACCCTCGACGTCGGACAGGCCCGCCGCGCCCTCGGGTGGGAGCCGGTCGTCGGCCTCGAGCAGGGGCTGGCCCAGACCGTCGACTGGGTCAGGTCCAGGAAGGGCTGAACCCCCGCCATGGGCGGGGGTTCAGGAGGGCTTAGGCGTTGGGACGCTTGCCGTGGTTGGCAGCGTTCTTCTTGCGCGCGCGGCGCTTACGACCCCTCTTGGCCATCGGTGTCTCCTCTCGACAGTCCCCTATCCTGCCAGAGCGCCTCGGCGGCGGGGCATCGATCCCATCCCGATGACCACCAGCTCAGCCAGGCCCGCGGCCACCAGCACGTCGCCGGGGCTGACGATCTCCGGGTGCCGCGGCAGGTAGACCGGCACCCGGTCACCGAGCAGCCCGAGACGGGTCCCGGGACCGAGCAGGTCGTGTCGCGGGTCGGCGCCGCTGAGGATGTCCTGCGTCGAGAGGCCGGCCCGCCCCATCGCGTCGCCGCTGACCGGCATCGCGCCGTTCACGCCGACGACGAGGGCGTTGAGGAGCAGCCCGGCGGCCACGAGGCCGGTGCCGTGCACCCCCCGGTTGAGGACGAGGAACCACGCGACGAGCAGCGCCGAGACCGCGAGCCCCGCCGGGTAGCGCCAGCCACCGGCCAGGCCACCCAGCACCTGGACCAGGAGCGCACCCACGACCAGCCGCTTCCACCGCAGCGGCAGGTGCCCGAGGTGGTCGAGGTCCCCGCCCCGCGCGTACCCGAGACCGAGGGCCCCCACGAGCACGGCCAAGGCGAACAGCACCCCGATAGTGTCGCCGCTCGTGACCTCAGACCTCGTCGTGACGCGCGCGGACCACGTGCTGCACCTGCACATCGACCGCGAGAGCAAGCGCAACGCCCTCAACGCCGAGGTGCTCACCGGCATGATCGCGGCGCTGCGGGAGCCGGGAGACGCCCGGGTCGTCCTCATCACGAGCGCCGGTACGGTGTTCTGCTCCGGTGCTGACCTGGTGCAGATGGCCCCGGACGCGACCGGCCTCGAGGTCCACGAGAGCCGCGGCAGGATCCGTGAGCTCGTGCAGGCCATGGCCGACTGCCCGCTGCCGGTCGTCGCCAGCGTGCAGGGGCTCTGCCTCGCCGGTGGGGTCGCGCTCGTCCTCGGGTGCGACCTCGTACTGGCCGCGGAGACGGCTGCGTTCGGCCTGCCCGAGGTGGACCTCGGCATCTGGCCGTTCATGGTGAGCGCGCTGCTGGGTCGGCACGTCAGCCCCAAACGGGCGATGGAGATGATGCTGAGCGCGCGCCGCGTACCCGCCGCTGAGGCCCTCGAGATGGGTCTCATCAGCCGGGTGGTCGCCGACCTCCCCGCCGAGACGGACGCCTTGGTGACAGCGCTCGCGGCCAAGCCGCCCGTCGCGGTGCGGCTCGGCATGGCGGCCTTCCGGTCGGCGATGGAGTCCTCGCTCGACGCGGGTCTCGAGGCCATGCAGGCGCAGCTGTCGCTGCTCAACTCCACCGAGGACGCGTCGGAGGGCATCGCGGCGTTCCTCGGGAAGCGCAAGCCGGAGTGGAAGGGCCGCTGACCGCCGTACCCTGAAAGCATGACGGAGACCCCGCAGGAGAACACTGCGAGCCACGACCCCAAGCGGCCGTCGAAGCTGCTGGAGTTCATGAGCACCGGGTGGGCCGACCTCCCGCGTCCCCGAACTCAGGCGCAGGAGGCCTCGCCGCTGCGTGCCGAACGTCGCGCCCGGCTCGCCGCGCAGTTCCCCGGTGAGGTCCTGGTTGTGCCGAGCGGCGGCCACAAGGTGCGCGCGAACGACACCGACTTCAGGTTCCGGCCGGGCAGCGACTTCACCTGGCTGGTCGGCTCCAAGGAGCCGGAGGCGGTGCTCGTCATCGACGGGCAGGGCGTAGGAACGCTCTACCAAGCACCTGCGTGGACCCGCGAGACGCCGGCGTTCTTCACCGATCGTCACGGCGAGTTCTGGGTCGGCCCGCGGCCGTCGCTCGACGACGTTGCGGTCGAGCTCGCGATCGCGACCCGGCCCCTCGAGGAGATCGAGAAGCTCCGCGGTACCAAGGCTCGTGTCCTCCAGGGGTACGACGGGAAGGCGGCCGAGCTCTTCGAGACCGCCGAGGACGCCGACCAGGAGCTCGCGAGGTGGCTGGGCGAGGCCCGGCTCGTCAAGGACGAGTGGGAGGTCGCGCAGCTGCAAGCGGCCGTCGACGCGACGATCAAGGGCTTCGAGGACGTCGCGCGCGAGCTGCCACGAGCCGTCGAGACCAGCGAGCGCTGGGCCGAGGGCGTCTTCGGGCTGCGCGCGCGGGTCGAGGGCAACGATGTCGGCTACGGCTCGATCTGCGCTGCCGGTGCGCACGCCTGCGTGCTCCACTGGACCGACAACGACGGCGCCGTGCGGGAGGGCGAGCTGATCCTGCTCGACATGGGCGTCGAGGGCCACGAGCTCTACACCGCCGACATCACGCGGACGCTGCCGGTCGGCGGCACGTGGACGCCGCGCCAGCGCGAGGTCTATGACCTCGTCTACCGCTCGCAGGAGGCCGCGCTGGCCGAGTGCCGGCCCGGCAACCCGTTCCTCGCGCCGCACGACGCGGCCATGAAGGTGCTCGCTGAGGGGCTCGAGGCACTCGGGATCGTCGCCTCCGCCGAGGAGGTGCTGGCCGTCGACGACAAGCGCTACAGCCGCTGGACCATCCACGGCGTCAGCCACATGCTCGGCCTCGACGTCCACGACTGCGCAACCGCACGCGACGAGCTCTATCGCGAGGGCACCCTTCAGCCCGGCCACGTCCTGACGATCGAGCCGGGCCTCTACTTCCAGCCCGACGACCTGCTCGTCCCCGAGGACCTGCGCGGGACCGGCATCCGGATCGAGGACGACGTGCTCATCACCGACGACGGCCACCGCAACCTCTCCGCGGCGCTCCCGCGTGATCCGGACGGCGTAGAGCGCTGGATGGCGGCGCTTGCGGAGAGCACGCAACAGCGCTGAATGGGTCAAGGTCGGGCTCCGACCGGCCGAAAGACCCTGTGTGACGACCTCGATCGAGCCCTTCCTCCGCGCGCTCGTGGAGTGCGGCGGGTCTGACCTTCACTGCAAGGTCGGTTCGCCCCCTCGTGTCCGGATCGACGGCCGGCTGCGCAAGCTGCAGACGCGCGACCTGTCGGCGTCGGACACCGAGCAGATGGTCAACGAGGTGCTCCGTGAGGACCTCGTCGAGGACTTCCTCCGTACGAACGAGGCCGACTTCGCGTACTCGCTGTCGGGTGTGGGCCGGTTCCGCGTGAACGCCTTCCGCAGTCGCGGGTCGGCCGGGCTCGTCTTCCGCCGGGTGTCCGTCGGCGCCATCCCGCTGCAGGACCTCGGCCTGCCGCCGGTCCTCGCGTCGCTCGCGATGGAGCCCCGCGGGCTCGTCCTGGTCACCGGCCCCACCGGCTCGGGCAAGACCACGACGCTGGCCGGCATGATCGACCACATCAACAGCAACAAGGAGGTCCACGTCGTCACGATCGAGGACCCCATCGAGGTCCTGCACTTCGACAAGATGGCGATGATCAACCAGCGCGAGGTCCGGGTCGACACCGAGGACTTCGTCACCGCGATGCGGGCCGCCATGCGGCAGGACCCCGACGTCATCCTCGTCGGCGAGATGCGCGACCACGAGACCGTGAAGGCAGGCCTGGCAGCGGCCGAGACCGGCCACTTCGTCATGTCGACGCTGCACACCACCGACGCGTCGGAGACCATCAACCGCATCATCGACTTCTTCCCGCCGCACGAGCAGAAGCAGGTGCGCCTCGCGCTCGCCGCCTCGCTGCGCGGCATCATCTGCCAGCGCCTGGTGCCCCGGGCCGACGGCGAGGGGCGCTGCGTCGTCATGGAGATCGCGGTGAACACCGGCCGCATTGCCGACGCGATCGCCGACCCGGACAAGACCAGCTCGATCCCGCAGCTGATCGGCGAGGGCGCCTACTACGGCATGCAGACCTTCGACCAGCATCTGGTCTCGTTCATCCGCGACGGCGTGATCACGATGGAGGCCGCGATGGCCGCCTCGACGTCGCCGCACGACCTCACCGTCGAGCTCCGCCGCCTCGGGCTGGTCGCCTAGCCCGCTCTCCCCGTGATCCACGGAGAGTTGGAGTCCGATCAGGTCCGCGGATCCTGCAGTAGGTCTCCGTGGATCACTCTCAGCCCTCGACGGTGCCGTGCTCCACGCAGCGCGCCGACCAGCGCGTCGGGTGCACCTGGACGACCATCCGCCGGCGGCAGCGTGCGCAGTAGCGTGGGGGCTCGAGCGCGAGGGCACGCTCATGGTCGGGGTGGCGACCGGGCTCGCCGCACAAGCCGCAGAAGGACTGCTCCGTCACGGCGACAGGTCTACCGCATGCCTACCGGTGGAACAGGCCGCGGCCCCACCAGCCGGGCTGCCAGTCCCGGCCGTCGCGACTGTCGGCGCCGAACAGCGGCGCAAGGACCGCGAGGGCCAGGAAGAAGATCACCAGTGTCATGCCGTGATCGTCCCGCTTCGGGCACGTGAGAAACAGTGGCAGAAAGGTGCGGCTACATCGTTTTTCTGCCACACTTCCGCCATGCCTCTCCACAACGTCGTCGCTGTCGTCTGCGACGGGTTTGCCGCCTTCGAGCTCGGGGTGGTGTGCGAGGTCTTCGGTCTCGATCGCAGCGACGAGGGCCTGCCCGGCTACGAGTTCGCGGTCGTTGCCGCGGAGGAGCCGCCGCTGCAGTCCGGCCAGGGCTACCGGCTCGACACCGACCACCGGTTGGATCGGGTCGCTGCCGCCGACCTGGTCTGCATCCCGGCCTGGCGGTCGATCGACGAGCGGCCCCCTGAGGAGCTCCTGCAGGCCGTCCGGGACGCCGTGGCGCGCGGCGCCCGGGTGCTGTCGGTCTGCTCCGGCGCCTTCGTCCTCGCCGCGGCGGGCGTCCTCGACGGACGCCGGGCCACGACGCACTGGAAGTACACCGACGTCCTCGCCGAGCGCTACCCGGCCATCGACGTCGACCCGGACGTGCTCTACGTCGACGACGGCCCGGTCATCACGTCTGCAGGCACGTCGGCCGGCATCGATGCCTGTCTGCACGTCGTCCGGCAGGAGCACGGGGTTGCGGTGGCCAATGCGGTCGCGCGCCGGATGGTGGTCCCGCCCTTCCGCGACGGCGGTCAGGCCCAGTACGTCGAGGCGCCGGTGCCCCTCCTGAGCCGGGCCGGCACGGATGCGCTCGCCTCGCTGCTCGACTGGATCGCCCAGCACCCGCACGAGGACCTCGCGGTCGAGGACCTGGCGCGGCGGGCGCACATGTCGCCGCGGACGTTCGCCCGCCGGTTCCGCGAGGCGACCGGTGTGACGCCCGCCAAGTGGGTGCTCGCCCAGCGGGTCGGGCACGCCCAGCAGCTGCTCGAGCAGGGCCTCGCGGTGGAGGAGGTCGCTCGCCGGGCCGGCTTCGGGTCGGCCGCCACCCTGCGGTCCGCATTCGCCCGTGAGCGCGGCACGTCCCCCTCGGCCTACGCCAGGGTCTTCAGCGGTCAGACCGCCTGACCCCGCCGATGAATGGATACTGCACTGCCAAATCTCGCGTAAAAACAGCAGTGCTGTATCCATTCATGCGCGAGAGCGGGCGGCCTCGACCTCGTCGCGTACCAGGCACCCCGCCAGGTGGTCGTTGACGACCCCCGTCGCCTGCAGCAGCGAATAGACGGTGGTCGGGCCCACGAAGACGAACCCCAGCTTCTTCAGCTTCTTCGACAGCTCGGTCGAGGCAGGGGTCACGGCGGGCACGTCGGCCCACGACGTGGGCGCCGGCCGATCCACCCGGTAGGACCAGATCAGCTCAGGAAGGCCACCGTCCATGGCGAGGACGGCGTGCGCGTTGGTGACGCACGCCTGCAGCTTGGCCCGCGCCCGGATGATGCGGGCGTCCTGCAGCAGCGGTTCGATGTCGATGTCGACGACGCGGGCGGGGTCGAACCCCTCGAACACCTCGCGGAACGCCTCGCGTTTGCGCAGGACGGTGATCCAGGCGAGACCCGCCTGCATGCCCTCGAGGCAGATCTTCTCGTACAGCTCCTGGGTCGTCGTCTTGGGCCGGCCCCACTCGGTGTCGTGGTAGGGCGCGTAGAGCGGATCGCCCTCGCCGAAGCACCTCATGCGAGGGCTCGCACCATGGCCCCGGTGATCACCGCGATGTCCTCCGTCGTGCACACATAGGGCGGCATCGTGTAGACGAGCCGACCGAAGGGCCGTACCCAGGCGCCCTCCTCGACCAGTCTGGGCTGCAGCACCGACATGTCGCAGTCCTGCTCGAGTTCGATGACCCCGATCGCCCCCTTGACGCGCACGTCGGCCACGCCCGGGAGCTCGCGAGCAGGTGCCAGCCCGTCGTACAACTCCTGACTGATCCTGCCCACGGTCCCGCGCCAGTCGTGGTCGAGCAGCAGCTCGACCGAGGCGCGGGCCACCGCGCACGCGAGCGGGTTGGCCATGAACGTCGGCCCGTGCATGAAGGCGCCGCCGATCCGCTCCCCGAGCTCATCGGTGGTGAGCACCGCGCCGAGGGTCATGGTGCCGCCGGTGAGCGCCTTGCCGACGCACATGACGTCGGGGCGGACGTGCGCGTGGTCCATGCCCCACAGCTCTCCGGTCCGCCCGAAGCCGGTGGCGATCTCGTCGAACACCACGAGTACGCCGGCGGCGCGCGCGAGCCCGACGAGCTCGGCGAGCCAGGTCGGGTCGTACCAGCGCATTCCGCCGGCGCCCTGGACGACCGGCTCGACGATCACGCACGCCAGCGGCCCCGCCAGCGCCGCGCGCACCTCGTCGAGGTCGCCGTCGTGGCGCTCCGACGGGGGCCTGGACACGAAGACCTGCTCGACGACATGGCCGCGGAACAGCCCGTGCATACCGTCGGGGTCGGTGACCGACATCGCGCCGGCGGTGTCGCCGTGGTAGCCGCCGCGGACGGTCATGATGCGCGGTACGCCGGTGGCCTGCACGCACATCTTCAGCGCGACCTCGACGGCCACCGAGCCGGAGTCGGCGAAGAAGACCCGATCGAAGCCGGTGATCCCGGTGAGCAGCTCGGCCAGGTCGACCGCGGGTGCGTGCGTCAGCCCGCCGAACATGACGTGCGCGAACCGGTCGACCTGCGCGTGCAGCGCCGCGTCCAGGACGGGGTGCCGGTAGCCGTGAATCGCTGCCCACCACGACGACATCCCGTCGACGACGGTGCGGCCGTCCTCCAGGGTCAGGCGGACGCCGGCGGCGGCGACGACCCCGAAGAGAGGATCGGCCCGGGGTGGTGCGTAGGGGTGCCAGAGGACCTGCTGGTCGCGGGCCGTCAGAGACTGGATGACAGCCCCTTCAGTGGCATCTTGAGGTCCTGCAGCATGTCGAGGTCCTCGGTCGCCGGGCGGCCGAGCGTGGTGAGGTAGTTGCCGACGATGACGGCGTTGATGCCGCCGAGCATGCCGTCCTTCGCGAGGTCGCCGAGGGTGATCTCGCGGCCGCCGGCGAAGCGCAGGATGGTGCGGGGCAGTGCCAGCCGGAACGTCGCGATGGCCCGCAGCGCATCGTTGGCGGCCATCACGGGCAGGTCGCCGAACGGCGTACCGGGGCGCGGGTTGAGGAAGTTCAGCGGTACCTCGTCGGGCTCCAGCGCGGCCAGCTGCGCGGCGAACTCAGCCCGCTGCTCGAGCGTCTCGCCCATGCCGAGGATGCCGCCGCAGCAGACCTCCATGCCGGCCGCGCGCACCATCGACAGCGTGTCGAAGCGCTCCTCCCAGGTGTGCGTCGTGACGACGTTCGGGAAGTGCGAGCGGGCCGTCTCGAGGTTGTGGTTGTAGCGGTGCACGCCGATCGCGGCGAGCTCGTCGACCTGCTCCTGCGTGAGCATGCCCAGCGAGCACGCGACCTGGATGTCGACCGCCTCACGGATGGCCTTGACGCCCTCGCGCACCTGGGTCATCAGCCGCGCGTCCGGGCCCCTGACCGCGGCGACGATGCAGAACTCGGTCGCGCCGGTCTTGGCGGTCTGCTTGGCGGCCTCCACC
>JAWWOJ010000328.1:0-3588 GCA_033851885.1 Frankiales bacterium
GAGTGCGCGTCGTTGACCCGGGTGTAGGTCACGCTGTTGGTCCCGTATCCGGCCGTATCGAAGCATTCGGGCAGGTTCGCGTTCACCGACGACACAGTTTCGAGCGACGCGTTGCGTACGGTGTTGACACCGGGGTCACCCGCCGGCGGGGGCGGTGGCGGTGACACGGGCGGCTTCACACTGCCGGTCACGACCTGCTGGACGGTCTTGACGCTGGTTCGGATCGTGGGTCCAGAGCGCGACTGCAGCCACGCGAGGAACTGGTCCAGGACACTGGGACGGATCGCTCGCAGGTCACACCCGTCACATACGTGGTGGAAGTTGAACGCCAGCCAGCCGCCGTTCGTCTCCGCCCGGGTCACCGTATTCTTCAGATCCTCGAGCGTCCACGTCGTGTCGATATCGTCCGGGGTGCCGGTCGCGTACAGGTCGGCCGGCGGGATCGGCTCAGCGGCGGGGCACTCGGTGCAGCCATGCGGTGACCAAAGGTTCCCGACCGTGCGCGCGGTGTTATATCCGCAGGTTTGGACCGTCGACTTGACCGACGGGTTCAAGTCCGAGAACGGATATGCGAACGAGGTCACCGCGTATCCCCAGGACAACAGGGTGTTACGGTCCGTACAGACCTGCCGCTCGGCCTCACCCGCCGACAACGAGATCAGGCTCAGGTGGTTGGCCGAGTGTCCGCCGATTTCGTGGCCGTTCGCCTTGAGCGCCTCAAGGTCGCCTCGAGTCATGTGCCCCCCGGCACGCCGATAAATGAAGAATTGATGTAGAAGGTGCCCACCATCCCATGGTTCTTGAGCAACTGTTGGGCAGTCATCTGATCCGCGAGGCCGTCATCGAACGTAAGGCTGACTGTCAGGGGACGGGTCGCCGACGCGGTAGCCGAACAGGAAAGCGTGGATATCATCACCAGGCACACCGCCAGGCCGATCCAGCCGAGTGGGACGCCGTGCAGCCCAAGTCGGCGTGCAGGCCTGTCGTCCGGTGCCGCCTTCGTTGTCACCGCATTCCTCGTCGACCCATCTCCAGTCGTCGTGGTGGATCGTCCTTATGGCAGGGTTGCCCCTCAGGGCGCTCCCGGCCACTGTACGGCGCCTGTAGCGGGCACCCCCGCATCTGTGGACCCCTGTGAACACGCCGCCGGCATTGCGGTCGGCTTTCGCCTTTCGGACCAGACTTGGGCGCTTCTGCCGCCCACGTTCTAGCCACGACCGCTTAGGGCGCACGCCGTGCTTGCCTGCAGTGCCTGGCTGTCGAGTAGCTGGTAATGCCAAGTTCCGAGAAAGCCGTGGCTTCCGGTACGGGTCGCCTTTACGGCCGCGACGGCGGGGGCGCGGCGCAAGGCGAGCTGAGGCGACGACGTGAGGCCGGATCGACGGATTCGAACATCCGCAGGTCGTAAGAGCCCAGTAGGTAGCGTGAGCGGCGAGAAGGAAAGCGGACGTGACGCTCCCGAAGGAACGCCGAGCGCCCCAGCATCGCGATGTTCTGGGTGCGGTCGGTCTCTAGCTCGCCGGCCAACTGCTGGTACAGGACATAAAGCTTGCCCCGCGAGCGCTCGTGGGCGGCTTGGACGTTGGCGAGTACCCGGGCGAAGACTGGCTCGGCGAACGGGTTGTTGAAGTAGAGCACGCAGTCAGGCGCCGGGAGGGCAAAGGTGGCGGCGTCGGCGCAGACCGAGCGGACGCGCGGGCAGCGGCGCTGAGGGCTCTGGTACCTGCGAATGTTGGCTTCGGCAGTCTCATGCAGCTCGGGGGAGAACTCCACCCCGACAACCTCGCGGAATGGATAATGCGAGGCGACCAGCAGAACGCGGCCCTTTCCCGAGCCGAAGTCGACGAAGCTGAACCGGCTGAGCTCTTCCCCGACGTTGGCGAGCAGCGTGTCGACGAGCAGACCCGGCGAGGGCACGTAACAGAACCCGAGGGCACGGTTCTCGCTTTCGATGGCCAGCTGGCCCAGCGCTATGTTTCCCTCGCTGTCGACGCCGAAGTGCGCCTCGCGGCGGCGGTCGGCCGCAGCCATGAGGCGGCCCCGGACGGCCAGCGCGCCGATGCGGCCGGCATGCCGCACCCCCCGCTCGCGGACGAACCGGACGAAGATTCGCAGGTCGCGCAGCGGTCCGAGCAGCGGCCTCACTCGACCCGCTCCAGCCAGATCTCGCGCCAGTAGGGGTAGTCGGCGCGTGGGCAGCAGCGGTGGTAGGCGCCGCGGCAGGTCACATCCTCCAGGACGATGCAGGGGCGCTTGATCCGCAGCAGCTTGCCGGTCCGCTCGTCGATGGTGCGCTCGACTCGCTGCAGCACTCTGGCCTGCCGCCCGCAATACCACCACATCTCGGGGTCGAACGACAGCCCACGGTTGCTGTTATTGCCATCGAGCGTATTGACGATCTCCTGCTTGCTCCGGATCCGGACGAGCTCACCGGGCTGCAGGTTCAGCTTGCCGTCCGGGGTGCTCTCAAGCCGCCCTTGGATGAAGGGGAGCCGAATGCCGCCTTTGATCCGCAGCTGCGGCGGCAGGAATCTGCGGCTGAAATCCTGATATTCGTTGAACACTCCGATCGCGACGGCACGGATTGTGGCGCGCAGGCCGGCGTTGCCCGACCGTACATCCCGCACGTACTGGCTGACGTCCCAAGGGGGGACCCGGTTTGGCGCCGCCCGGAGCAGCTCAGTGGCCTGGCATGAGAACCGCTCGTCCTCCGGAGAAGTGTCGCCCTTGCGGGTTGCCGCCAGTAGCGCCTCGTGCGCGCAGCCCAACGCGGCCTGGTCCGCGGCCGGGTTGGGGGCGGGGTCGGGCGAGTCGTACCCGTCCGCGGGCGCCCGCTTGAGCCACGCCTCCTTCCAGTAGATGAGGCAGCCCGCCTGGCAGCCACCGTGCGCCTGGCCGTCGCAGCGCACCCCCTCCAGGTGGACCGCATTGCGCATGCGGTACATGCCGGTCGAGCCGATCGTGTCGCAAAGCTTCACTGCCAGCTTGTCCACGCGAAACCGCTGGCCGCAGAATTGCAGCATCTCTGGCATGAACGGGAGCGACTCCAGCTCCCCCCTGGCGTCGAGGGTGGCCAGGATCTCGGCTTCGCTGCGCACCTCGACGATCTCGCCCACGCGTAGCGCTTGGCCTTCTAGCATCTGTTCAGTTTGCACTGCTACACCTCTGTCCAGTCGGCCGTGGCCGACCGCGGCCGCGGCTAGTTTCATAGGGCTTCACGGCGTAGCCCTGCGTGCCAGCGCGATCGCGCTCAACACCATTTCGGTGGCCGCCTCTGGACGGAGGACCACGTTGGTCCGCTGAACGCCTTCGCGGAGCGCACGCGACGTCTCCGGGTTGGCGGCGCGATGCATCGCGTCGGCCAGCGCCGATGCGTCTTGCGGGTCCACGACGATCCCGTTGATGCCGTCGTGCACGATGGTGCCGACCGCTCCCGTCATCGACGACACGATCACCGGCGTACCCGCGCTCAGCGCCTCCACCACGACGCGGCCGATCAAGTCCTGCAGGGTTGGGAACACGAACGCCTGGCAGGCCTGGAAGGCGCCCTTGAGAACCTGGTGGTCGACGGTGCCGAGGAAGGTCACC
>JAWWOJ010000424.1:0-3594 GCA_033851885.1 Frankiales bacterium
CCGCGCCGGACGGGGCGGCGCGCGGCTGCTGCGCTTCATCCCGCTGGACCTGACGGTCACGGGACCCCGGGGACCAGCCCTTGCCGTACTGCCCTCGACGGTGACCCCGTGAGCGCGATCGTCCTGGCGGGCGTCGGCAAGCGGTACGTCAAGGTCGAGGACCGGGCCAGCATCGGACCGTCCCGCGGACGGTCGCGGCGATCGGACCTGTGGGCCCTGCGCGGCGTCGACCTCGAGGTCGAGCAGGGCGCGTCCCTCGGGATCCTCGGCCGCAACGGGGCCGGCAAGACCACACTGCTGTCGTTGCTGGCCGGGCTCACCGCCCCGTCCGAGGGGCGGGTGCAGGTGCACGGCCGGGTCGCCCCGCTGATCTCGGTCGGGGTCGGCTTCTCGGCCGAGCTCACGGGTCGCGAGAACGTCCATCTCAACGCCGCGGTGCTGGGCATGTCGCCGGCCGAACTCGCCCGCCGCTTCGACGAGATCGTGGAGTTCAGCGGCGTGGAGCGGTTTCTCGACGCCCCCGTCAAGACCTACTCCTCCGGCATGGTGGTGCGACTGGGCTTCGCCGTGGCGGTCTGCGCCACCCCCGACGTCCTGCTCGTCGACGAGATCCTCGCGGTGGGGGACTTCGCCTTCGCGATCCGCTGCTACGACCGGCTCGCCGAGATGCGACGCGAGGGGACCACCACGGTCGTGGTGAGCCACAACCTCCAGGCGCTGCAGTCGTTCTGCGACCGTGGCCTCGTCCTCGACGCCGGCCGGCTGCTGGCAGACGAGCCGATCCGGCAGGCCGTCAGCACCTACATGACGACCCTCGACCCGGGCACCGCGGGCGAGGGCGCGGTCCAGGTCGAGCTGCTGCGCGCGGACCACACCCCGTCGTCCAACCTGCAGTCCGGCGACCAGCTCGTGGTCCGGGTCACCGCGGAGCCGGGACCGGTGCGGGTCGCGATCGAGACCGACCGCCTCGTCGTGTGGGAGCGGCACCTCGAGCTCCGGGGAGGGACCGCCGAGGTGGTCGTGACGCTGCCGCTGGTGTCCGGCGGCTACGCCGTCGTCGCCGAGGCCGCGGGCGACCGCACCGAAGCCGCCCTGCACATCACGGCCAACCGCATGGTGCACGGCACCGTCGACCTGCGGGCGAGGCTGGTCTAGGTGCCGCTCCCCACGTTCGTCGGAGTGGGTGCCTCCAAGTCCGGCACGACCTCGCTGGCGCGCTGGCTCGAGGCGCACCCCGACGTCTATGTGACGCCCGCCAAGGAGCTCCGCTTCTTCACCCTCCACTGGGAGCGCGGCCTCGACTGGTACGAAGAGTGCTTTGCTGACGCCGCCGGACGACCGGCGGGTGAGATCACCCCTGACTACCTCGCCGACCCCGTCGCCCTCGACCGGCTCAGTGCTTCGCTGCCCGATGCCCAGGTGATCGTGTGCCTGCGGGAGCCGGTCGCGCGGTTGCTCTCGCACTACTGGCACCAGCGGATGCGCGGGTCGGAGCGGCGGCCGCTGCTCGAGGCGACCGGTGGCAGCAACGACTACGTCAGCCGCAGCGACTACCTCCCTCAGCTCGAGCACCTCGGTCGCGCCGTCCCGCGAGAGCGCATCCACGTCGTGCTGTTCGACGAGCTGCGGGACCAGCCCGAGGAGGCCTTCGCCGGCACCTGCCGGTTCCTGGGTGTCGACGACGCCGTCCGGCCCGAGGTGCTCGGCCAGGCCTTCAACACCGCCGCTGCCTTCCGCAGCCGGCGGCTCCGGATCGAGATGCTCAGGGCCGGCGCCTTCACCCGGGCCCCCGCCCTCAGCCGTCGCCTCGACGCATGGAACCGGAAGAGCGTCGAATACCCACCGCCCACCGGGACCGAGCTCCGTGAGCTGCGCGCGCGATGCGGCTACGACCGGCCCGCACTCGAGAGCTGGCTCGGGCGGGCGTTGCCGGAGGGCTGGACCTGAGCCGGCTGTGGCACGATCCCACAGTGGCAGCCAGGGTGGAGTCCCCCGGCCAGCGACTGCGTCGCGGCGCACTGAGTGCGGGTGACAAGGTCGCGGCCCGGGTCGCACGTGCGTCCGGGGACGCGCAGCGCGCAGCGAGCGGCGTGGACCTCGCGGTGGCCGCACTGCTGCAGGAGCGCGGAGTGCGGGACCTGCAGGACCCCGCCGGCTTCGTCGAGCTGCTTCGGGGGTGCTGGGAGCCGCTGACGGTGGCGGTCGAGGCAGCCACTCCCGGCCGCGGCAGCTCGCCGGCCGAGCTGCGCTTCGACGCACTGCTGGACCATCTCCGCGACGGGGTGGGCCCGTTGCCCGTCGGTGTCGCGGTCGACGTGGCGGAGAAGGCCGACCGGCTGCTCGCGAGCCGGGAGCCCTACGATCGCTCGGCCCTGCAGACCGACGTCGGCACGCACGCGCGGTGGAGCTCCAGCTTCGGGCACTCGGCCCGCATCCTGACGGCCGTGGTGCGCTTCATGCGCACGCGCACGGTCGTCGAGGTCGGGACGGCGTACGGCCTCGGCGCGCTGTTCCTCGCGGACGCGCTCGGCCACGGCCACCTCCCGGGCCGGCTCGTCACCATCGAGGCGGCCGAGCCGCAGCAGGCCCTCTCGCGCGAGCTGCTGGCCGACGTCGACCTCGTCACGACGGTGGCCGGCCGCACACCTGATGTCCTCCCGAAGGTCTTGTCGGAAACCGGTCCCGTCGACCTGTTCTTCCACGACGGCGACCACTCCCGCGACGCCTACGTCGCAGACTTCGAAGCGGCGCTGCCCTACCTCGCCCCCGGCGCGGTCGTGCTGTTCGACGACATCCGCTGGGAGGATCCGTTCGCCGTTCGGGACGTCCGGACCGCCGAGGGCTGGGAGTTCGTCTCCCACCATGCTCGCGTGCTGCGCAAGGCGGAGCTCGGGCACCGCTACGGGATCCTGCTGCTCAGCTGAGGCTGCCGTAGAGCGCCTCGTGCTGCGGCCCGACGGAGCGGTCCCAGTCCCATGCCACCGCGTGCGCCGCGCACCTCTGCGCCGTGCCGGGCTGGTGTGCCAGCTCGATGGTCGCGAGCAGCGCAGCCGCCAGACTGCCGGGGTCACCCGGGTCGTCGTAGAGCCGTCCGACCCGGTCATCGGTGACGATGCTCGTCATGCCGCCGTCGCGCGTCGCGACGACAGGGGTCCCCGACGCGAGTGACTCGACGAGCGAGATGCCCAGCGCCTCGTGCACGGACGGCAGGAACGCCAGGGTCGCCTGCCGGTAGAGGGCCGGCATGTCGGTCATGGGCAGCACCCCGAGGTCGTCGGTCGCTGCCAGCACCCGTGCGTCGACCGGTCCGGCGTGCGCCCGGTCCTCGGGCCGGCCCGGCAGCCAGAGCCGCGCCTGCGGGTGCACCTCCAGTACCGCCGGCATCGCTCTGAGCGCACGGTCGACGCCTTTGCGCGGATCGCCTGGGAAACCGGCGAACAGCAGCCGGGGTGGACCACTGCGCGGCGAGGTGTCCACCGGGAAGTCGCCGGTCACGACGCCGAGCGGCAGCGTGCGGCACGGCCGCCCGAGCAGCTCCCACACCTGCCGCGCCGAGGCATCACTGAAGGCCGCGCAGGTCTGGGCCGCGCGGGC
>JAWWOJ010000447.1:0-2891 GCA_033851885.1 Frankiales bacterium
ACACGTCGCGCTCGACGACCCCGTGCTGCGACGACGAGGCGTCGATCATCACCAGGCTCCCGGAGTGACGGCCGGCGATCAGCCCGACATGGGTCACCGGGTCGCCGAAGAACGCGAGGTCGCCGGCCTGGGCTTGCTCGGCGGGGATCGGAATCGCCCAGGCCTGCTGCTGGGCGCTGGTGCGCGGCATCCGGGTAACGTGACCGGTCTGCGTCCACACGACGGAGGTCAGACCCGAGCAGTCAAAGGTGTCCGGCCCGGTGGCGCCCCAGGTGTAGCCGTCCCCCAGATGGGTCCGGGCGGCGGCGACGACCCTGCCGGCCGGGTCGGGCTGCCCTCCCCCGCGCGCTGCCGCGAGGCTGACGACGGCGAGGCTCACGCAGCTGAGCAGGACCCCGAGCGCCCTGACCGGGCTGGTCGAGCTGGTGCCGAACCGCACGTGTGCCTCCTGGGACACCTGTGACTCCTGATGTCGCAGGTGCTCCTGAGTTCGGCACTCTGCCGCGCGAACCTGAGCCTGTCGAGCGCCGAACCGTGCGAAACCGGACATTCGGCGAGGAGCTGGCCCCCTGACGTCAAGGAGGCGCGCCGCGTTCGGAGTCCGCGCCGCGGAAAAGGCGTGACCGGCGCAACCGAGGGAATCCTTCCGAGCGTCCGACCGTTGGACTACCTGCACCCTTCAGTTCGACTGTGGTTTTCGGAGGCCCTCATGAGTGACCGCGTGCTGCGAGGCAGTCGCCTTGGCTCGGTGAGCTACGAGAGCGACCGCCACACCGAGTTCGCGCCCCGCGCCCTGACGGCGTACGACTGCGCCTCCGGTCATGAGACGACGGTCCCGTTCGCTGCCGAGGCCGACGTCCCGCCCACCTGGGAGTGCCGGGTCTGCGGTGCTGTCGGCCTGCTTCGCAACGCCGAGCAGCCCGAGGCCAAGGCCGTGAAGCCCGCCCGCACCCACTGGGACATGCTGCTCGAGCGCCGCACGATCGCGGAGCTCGAGGAGGTACTGGCCGAGCGGCTGGCCGCGCTCCACGCCCAGCAGGGTGCCGTGAAGGCCCAGCTCAAGGCGCAGCAGGCCGCGGACCGCAAGGCCGCCAGCCGCCAGAGCGCTTAGCGCTCAGTTGGTAGAGCGCTTAGCGCTCAGCCGGTAGAGCGCTTCGCGCTCATTTGGTAGAGCGCTTCGCGCTCATTCGGGCGGCTGCTCGTCGAGGACCTCTCCCTCGATGACGTCGCCGCGGCGGCGTCGTGAGCGGTCCTTCGGGACGACGCCGCCTCCGCCCAAGAGCCGGCGCGCCACCCAGCTCGACACCAACCGGCGCAGCACCGCGCGCGACGGCGGCAGCACGCACAGCAGGCCCACCGCGTCGGTCACGAAGCCGGGCGCGAGCATCAGCGCGCCGCCGACGACCACCAGCGCGCCGTCCGTGACCTCCCTGGTCGGCACCCGGTGTTCGGTGATCGCCTGCTGCAGCGCCCTCCACGCCTTGCGTCCCTCGCGGCGGACCAGCCACGTCCCGATCACGGCGTCCGCGATGAGCAGCACGATCGTCGGGAGTACCCCGATCGCGGAGCCGACCTGGACGATGACATAGATCTCGACGATCGGGACAACGACGAACAGCAGCAGCAGGACGAGGGGCATCAGGGCATCCGCCGGCGTGAGCGGCGGCTCGTGACGCCCCACAGCGTGACGCGCCACAGCGCCTCGACGACGATCGCCCGGCTCATCTTCGACTCGCCGCGCTCCCGCTCGACGAAGCTGATCGGCACCTCGACGACCCGGTGGCCGGCCCGCCAGAACTGCCAGGCCAGGTCGACCTGGAAGCAGTAGCCCTGGCTCGCGACGTCGCCCGCCAGGACGGTGTCGAGCAGCGGTCGCCGGTAGGCCCGGTAGCCGCCGGTCGCGTCCTTGAGGGGTAGGCCGAGCGCGAGCCGCGTCCAGAGGTTGCCGCCGCGGCTCAGGAGCTCCCGGGACTTCGGCCAGTTGACGACCTCGCCCCCCTCCACCCACCGGCTGCCGAGCACGAGGTCCGCGTTCTCCAGCGCGGCCAGCAGCCGAGGGAGCTGCTCCGGGGCATGCGAACCGTCAGCGTCCATCTCGACGACGACGTCGTAGCCGTGCTCGCGAGCCCACCCGAAACCGGCCACGTAGGCCGCTCCCAGGCCCTGCTTACCGCTGCGGTGCAGCACGTGCGCCCAGTCGTGGACGGCGGCCAGCTCGTCGGCGAGCTTGCCCGTGCCATCGGGGCTGTTGTCGTCGACCACCAGCAGGTGGGCGGTGGGTACGGCCGCGTGCAGCCTCGCGGCGATGAGCTCGAGGTTCTCGCTCTCGTTGTAGGTGGGGACGATCACCAGCACGGAGCCGATGCTCATCGCCGTACCCCTGAGACCAGCGCACCGAGGCCGAGCAGGGCCAGGAGCAACTCCGGCCAGGCGCCGACCCGGGACGCCGTCGTCGTCGCCGTCCGGAGCGTCACCGGCTGGACGGTGATGTCGCGCGTGAACAACCGCGTCGTGTGCTGCAGGTGGCCGTCCGGCGCGATGACGGCCGACTCGCCGCTCGTGGCGGCGACGACGACCGATCGCCCGAGCTCGACCGCCCGCAGTCGGCTCATGGCGAGCTGCTGGGAGGTCTCGCCACTGCGACCGAAGGTCGCGTTGTTCGTCTGCACGACCAACAGCCTGCCGCCTCCCCGGACGGCGTCTCGCACCACCCCGTCGTAGGCCACCTCGAAGCAGATGACGTCGGCCAGCCGGACGGGACCCACCTGCAGCACACCAGGCTTGTCTCCCCGCGCGAAGTCGCGGGGTACGAGGTCGACCTTGTCGGTCACCTTGCGCACCAGGGCGCGGAACGGGATGTACTCCCCGAACGGCACCGGATGGCGCTTCAC
>JAWWOJ010000451.1:0-5531 GCA_033851885.1 Frankiales bacterium
CGCGACCCTTCGGCCGCGCCGGCCGCGGGCCTTTCGCGCGGTCCGGGCGGCGCGACTTGCCGCGCCGGGGCGGGCGGGTGTCGCGCCGCGGCTTGGGTTCGGTCGGCGGCTTCTCGCCGAAACGCTCGACCAGGATGCGGCGGCCTTTGCGGTCGGTGAGCAGGCCGGCGCGCTTCTGCGCGGCGTGCTCGGGTTTCGGGCGCCGCTCGTCGGCGCCGCCGCGGCCGTCCTCGTCGGGGCGGCGGTTGCGGTGGCCCTGCTGCCGACCGCCAGCACCCGACCCGGCACCGCTGCCGGTCCCGCCGTGACGGTGACGGGGAAGCCGGGCGCCTTCCTGTTCCGTAGCGGGCCGCAGCAGACCTACCGGCTGGCGGACACCGTCGGCGGCCTCAAGGCAGTCCGCTCTCCGTTCAAAGGGGTGCTCGAGAGCTCCGCTCGCGTCCTGCTGATCAGCCCGTCGACCGGACCGACCCAGGGCGGGACCTGGGTGACGCTGACGGGCTACGGCTTCCGGCCAGGCACGACGGTGACCTTCGGCGGCCGGCCGGCCGCGCGGGTGCAGGTGCGGTCCGCCACCGTGGTGCGAGCGCTGTCACCGCGGCACCTCTCGGGGGTCGCCCTCGTCCAGGTCGACGGTTCCAACCTGGTGCCGTTCGTCTACCTCTAACAGAGAGGCCGGTCAGGCCTCGTCGAAGACCACGTCGAGGTTGTGGAAGCGCGGCGGTCCGTCGCCGAGCGCCATCATCGTGGCCGCCAGCGCCTGTGTCTCCGGCATCTCCGAGTTCTTCATCGCGTCCTCATACGACGGGAAGAACACGATGTTCACGTAATGGCCGGGGTTGTCGCGGTCGGCCGCGAGGACACCCCTCGTCGCCGTGCGGCGGCCCTTTGTCGACGCGCGATACTCGTGCACCGCCGCTTGGGCCTCGTCGAAGCGGCTGGTCTGGAACTCGATCACCTGGACGAACACGGCATCCCCCTCGGGGTCTCGGTCGTTCTCTCTCTACTCCTCCCGAGCGCGTTGCAACAGGGTGTACGTGAGTGGGCGCCAGGTCAGTCGAGGATGGCCAGCGCCGGGTTGTGACCACCGTTGGGGTTGAGGAACTGGCCGGTCGTCGGCACACCTGGCACCGGGATGTTGCGGGGCGTGGTGGCGTCCTGGAACGACACGGCGATCCGCCCGTCGGGCAGCAGCCCGACGCTCGGGAAGTCGAAGCGGTCGGCCGCCGCGCCGGCCACGAGACCGATCGCGGTGGGTGCGTTGCCGAGGCCTACGCCGTAGAGCTTCATGACCCTCGGCTGCGGCTTCGAGACGTCGACCCGCCACACCAGGTCCTGCCCGCGGCCGCTCTTGCTGTCGGCGCGGGTGGAGACCACCGCCTGCCCGAGCCTGCCGTTGACCTTGACGTCGAAGAAGTTGCCGGTGCCCTCGATCGTCGCGACGGTCGGGGGCAGGACCAGCTCGGTCTCCTTCCAGCTGCGCCCGCCGTCAGGGGACAGCGCCAGCGTCATGGTGTTGCCCTTGCGCGTCACCATGGTGAGCCAGCCGCGGGAGTCCTGGCGCAGCGTGCCGGTCGGTCTGAAGGCCAGCTTCACCCGCTCCCACTTCAGGGTCGTGGGGTTGAGACGGGCGGCGTCCGCGCCGAGGTTGTCCTGGCTGTTGTTGAGCAGCAGCACCCCGCCGGCGTTCAGCGGCGTCGTGTAGGTCCCGGGGTTGGGCTGCCAGAAGTCGGCATCGGGGTTCTTCACCACGGGGATCGCGAACGTCCTGACCTCGGCGCTCGACTGCGACACGTCGAGGTTGGGATCGGTCGGGGTCAGGTAGGACAGCCCGTCTGTCGAGAGCACCTCCAGCGTCTTGCTCACGGTGCCACCCCGGACGATCGTCACGTAGGGCACGGTCTGGCCGTCGACGACGAACGGCCCCTTCGCATAGGTGACCCACTCGCGGTCGAACACCGGCGACTTCAGTGGCGCCTCGGCGGTCTCCCACTTCTTGGTCGCGGCGGTGTACTTCACGCCCTGCAGGTGGTCACCGGTGTAGGGGTCCCACGAGATGCCGAAGTAGTCGCCGTGCGGGCCGGCCACGATGGCGCCCTCGCCGTTGTACAGCGGCGTGGCGAAGCTGATCCGCTGCCAGCTCTTGCCGTGGTCCGGAGAGACATACGGGTACGAGCCGCCGTACTCGAGCAGGCCGCCCTTGGCCGTCGTGGTGACGTAGACCTCGCAGCAGTTGCCACCCGTCGGCGTCCAGTGCCACTTCGCCGTACCCGTCTTGTGCCCGAGCGCGTCATAGACGGCGTAGCTCGCGGCGAACCGCTGGGAGGGGTAGTTGGCCGCGTTCGCCGGCTCGGAGGGAAGCGGCGGGGCGGCGAGGGCGACCCCTCCGACGACACTGGCGAGAGCGGCGCCGAGCAGGCCGGCCCGGTAGGAGCGCTTGCTGGGTGACATGCCGTGAGGGTTCGCCGCGGCAGGGCCTTCTCCTGCCGCTGCGTGACAAGGCGGTAGGACAAGGCAGGATGAACAGGTGCGCGCCGTCACGCTTCCGTCCCACGGTGGCCCGGAGGTCTTGACGCTCGCCGACGTCCCGGACGCCACTGCCGGCCCCGGCGAGGTCCTCGTCGATGTCGCGGCGACGGCCGTCAATCGCGCCGACCTCCTGCAGCGCCAGGGGTTCTACGAGCCACCGGCCGGCGCCTCTCCGTACCCGGGTCTGGAGTGCTCCGGTGTCATCAGTGCCGTCGGCGAGGGCGTCGCGGGCTGGTCCGTGGGCGACCAGGTCTGCGCCCTGCTCGCCGGGGGCGGGTACGCCGAGAAGGTCGCCGTCCCGGTCGGCCAGTTGCTTCCGGTGCCGACCGGCCTGTCGCTCGTCGAGGCCGCGGCACTGCCGGAGGTCACCTGCACCGTGTGGTCCAACGTCTTCCAGCTCGCGGCCCTGCAGCCGGGCGAGCGGCTGCTGGTGCACGGGGGTACGTCGGGCATCGGGACCTGCGCGATCCAGCTGGCGGTCCGCCACGGGGCCGACGTGACGACCACGGTCGGCTCCCCGGACAAGGCGGCGCGGGCGCTCGAGCTCGGCGCCTCGAAGGCCGTGCTCTACAAGGAGGAGGACTTCGTCGAGGCCGGTCCGTTCGACGTCATCCTCGACAACATGGGTGCCAAGTACCTCGACCGCAACGTCACCGCCCTCGGCACCAACGGACGGCTCGTCATCATCGGGATGCAGGGCGGCGTCAAGGCCGAGCTCAACCTGGCCGCCCTGATGACCAAGCGGGCGTCGCTGCACGCGACCTCGTTACGGGCGAGGCCGACGGAGGAGAAGGCCGCGATCGTCGCCGCCGTGCTGGCGGCCGTGTGGCCGGCGGTCGAGGCGGGAGAGGTGAAGCCGGTGATCGACCGAGTGCTCCCGCTGGACCAAGTCGCCGAGGCGCACCGGGTCGTCGAGGCTTCCGGTCACATCGGCAAGGTCGTCCTGACGACCTGACGTCGGTCCCGGATCAGAGCTTGGGGCCGCTCCGGCCGAAGGCGCCGGACTGCGAGATCGCCTGGGACAACGGACGGACGAGCTCGCGGAGCCGCGCCGCCCCGTCCTCGCCGATCCGCTCCCACGGTGCCATCGCGAGCTCGTCGGTCTGCGTCTCGATCGCCTCGCGCCAGGTCCGGCCCTCGTCGGTGAAGGCACCCTCGGCATCGAGCCAGCCGCGTTCGGCCAGCGACGCGATGGCGCCATCCCACTCCTCGTCGGAGTAGGCCCGCGTCGCCTGCAGCGCCTTGCGGGCCCAGGTGTCGTTCATGGCGACGTGCAGCACGGCTGCCTCCAGGCCCGTCAGGCCCGCGGCGACCAGCGCCGCGATGTGCCCGTCACCCCGGTACTCGCGGAGCAGCGTCGTCGCCTGCCAGAGCTGGAGGTGCTCGGGCTCCGGCCAGTCCAGCCCGGCATGTGCGGCATAGAGCGGCCGCCCGTACGGAGTGCAGGCCGCGGCCGCGGCGCGCGCGAGGTCGGCGGCCTCCTTGGTGTCGGCGAGCGTGTCGGCGAGCAGCTCACCGCACATCCGCTGCAGGGCCCGGTCCGCACCGCGGAGCCGGGCCTCGACGACCTGCTCGGGCGAGGTGATGCCCCAGACGCCGCTCATCCCGAACTGGCAGGCGAGAGCGGAGAAGTTGAAGAACGTCGCCTGCACGGTCTGCCACGTCACGGCACCCATCGCGGCCGCGCGGGCGGGGAAGTAGCCGATCGCCCGGTTCTGGCTGGCGTCGAGTCCGAGGGCGAGGTACTCCTCCTGCGCCTCGGGGGCGAAGTAGACCATCGCGTGATAGGGCTCGAGCGTGCGCCAGGTCTTGCGTGCGACCTCTGGGTTCATGCGGCCTATCCGACCACATAGCGGTTGAGCAGCACCCCCGCGGCTGTGGTCTGCGAACCAACGAGGCTCAGGTCCAGTCGGTCGGGCGACTCCGGATAGAGGCGGGCGCCGCTCCCGAGCACGACCGGGAAGACCTGGACGGACAGCTCGTCGACGAGCCCGGCGTCGAGCAGACCGTGCACGAGCGTGCGGCTCCCGACGACCAGCACGTTGCCCTCGAGCTCGTTGACCCGGTCGAAGCCGATGACATGGGTGTCGTGCCAGTCACTGGCGTCGAGCGTGCTGCTCACGACGTACTTGGTCATCGTGTTGATCTTGTCCGCCATCTCGCCCTCGCGGGTCGGCCAGGCACCGTAGAAGCTCTCGTACGTCACCCGACCGAGCAGCAGGATGTCCGCCGCGAGCTGCTCCTCCAGCCGGCAGGCACCCAGGGCCTCGTCGAAGTACCGCTCCACCCAGCCGGTGTGGGCGTACCCGGGCTCGCCGCCCGGTGCCTCCATGACGCCGTCCAGCGACACGAACTCCGTGACTACCAGCTTCCGCATGTCCTCATCCTCTCGTGTTGGTGGTGTGACGACCGGGGCACGCCGGACTCATCGCTCTGAGGTTGGATGAGGACATGAGCGACGACGAGCAGCAGAACATCGTGGTGGTCGGCGAGGACGGCCAGCAGATCGTGGTCCCGCCCGCAACGGGTGACGAGGAGCGGAGCCCTGCCGAGATGGTCGAGCAGCCGGCCAAGGTCATGCGCATCGGCTCGATGGTCAAGCAGCTGCTGGAAGAGGTGCGCGCGGCGCCGCTCGACGACGGCGCCCGCACCCGGCTCAAGGAGATCTACGAGAGCTCGATCAAGGAGCTCGAGGAAGGGCTCGCGCCCGAGCTGCGTGACGAGCTCGAGCGGCTCACGCTGCCCTTCACCGAAGGGGTGCCGCCGTCCGACGCCGAGCTGCGGATCGCGCAGGCCCAGCTCGTCGGCTGGCTCGAGGGCCTGTTCCACGGAATCCAGACGGCACTCGTTGCCCAGCAGATGGCCGCCCGCCAGCAGCTCGAGGGGATGCGCCGGGCGATACCGGGCGCGGTCAGCCCGAGCGGCGGGCGCCAGCTGATGGTGGGACCGGGCGGCCAGATGATCGTCGCGCCGGAGGGGTACCACGGCGAGGACGACGCCGA
>JAWWOJ010000536.1:0-4920 GCA_033851885.1 Frankiales bacterium
CCGCGAAGAGCTGTGGATGCGCCTCACCGCCGCCGGCGTGCTCGGCGAGACCGCCGGTCTGAGGTGGCGGCTGGCGTCGCTCGCCCTCGGGCGCCCAAACCCGGCTACGGCGTCGGGAGCGGGACCGAGACTAGCATCCTCCTGCTCGGTGGAGGTGGGCCGACACGACGGCCCTGCGAGGACTTCGCGCCAGCGCAATCTTCCTATCGACGCACGAGAGGCCCCAGCATCGAGCCGATCCGATTTTGCGTTCGGTCGAGCTCAGCCGCCCACCAAGCCAGAACCTTCATCCTCCGCGCGCGCAGAGCGCGCTCGTCGGCGAGAAGCGCTCGTACCTCCTCGCGCCCGTCTTTCCAGGATTCATGAAAGATCCACGGCGGGTCGCCGAGGGGTTCCGTAGCCTCGAGATAGCGCTTTCTGGTCGTGCCTCCGACAACCGGAATCGCCCCGCAGACCGACGCCTCGAAGTTCCGGAAGCAAAGGATGTTGAAGTCACCAGCTGGGCAGAGAACGAAGCTCGAGTTCCGGTATACCTCCGCCATCTCGGCCGGATGCAAACCTCCGATGAAGTGGGGGCCGATCTCGTCGAACGTCTTCAGCACGGCTCGCCTCTTGCCTTTTTTGACCCCCCCGACGAAGGACCACGTGAATTGACGCTCTCTGTCACCAAGCGCATCCATGATCTCGGGCGTGGTGCTCGGACCTTCGATCATTCCGACCATGTAACCGAGGGGAATCGGCTTGATGCTGCGGTGGTACGGGTAGGAGTCGAAGTTGTATTGCCTCAACACCAGCGGGTAATCCTTGAGGAACTTGATCCAAGCGGCGTCCCGCCCGTATTCGTCCGAGAGTTGGAAGACGATCGTCGGGCTTGCGCGGCGGAGGCCTCGGGAAATGTCCGTTCTCTTGTATTGGTTCCGGCTGTACACGACGATGTGACAAGGCTCCAGCCGGGAGGGGTGCTCGACGTGCGAATAGGCGACGTCGAACGGGGCCAGCAGCTCCCTTATGAAATCGACCTCCCACAACACGAGGTCGTAGACGTTCGAAGGTACGCGCTCGATCCGGAAGGTGTCCGCCTGCGGGAGGGGGTTTTGCGGCGCAATAAATACCACGCGAAGCGGTCGGCTCAGCGGCGTCGGCTTGGCACCTCCGCCACCAGTTACTGCCCGAACCACGTTCAGAAGTCCCGACGCTGACATGGACAAAACCCTCGGCTTTGTTGGACGACCCCTTCTCGTGGACAACCGACGCTTCGGTGTCTTGGCGCCAGCGACGAGCGGACGCATCGTACCAGGGGCCCTTGCTCATGGACAACCGCCGGGCGGGCACCCGACGCCGATCCGCACTGCGCGGCTTGGAGATCGTGCAGGCATACTGCGTGAACAGGGGACTGCTGCGCCCCCACGAGCTGATGCCGAGCAGAAAGGGCAGGAGGTGAAGTTCGGCATGCGACTAGAACGAAGCCCTCGCGAGCGACCCCGACCGAGCTCAGTCAGCGTGATCGTACCCGCCTACAACGCCGCGGCGACGCTCGCCGAGCAGCTCGAGGCGCTTGCCGCCCAGCGGTTCGACGGCGACTGGGAACTGGTGATTGTCGACAACGGATCGACCGACGCTACCGCGAATCTAGCCCGCCACTACGGCAAGCGCTTCAGCACCTTCACGCTGGTTGACGGCGGATCACCAGTGATCACGCGGCCTGCGGGATGTGTCCGTTGAGGTAGCGGGATTCGTGGACGCATCGGCGTTCTTGTGTGAGGTGGTAGCGCCAGTAGGTGTCGAAGTCGCCGTTGCTGCGGAGGGCTCGGAGCTTGTTGAGGATGGCCTCGGCACCGGACAGTCCCCAGCGGGCTCCGGTGATGTCCATGCGGTCTGAGACGTAACTACGGCGACCAGGCACGTCCTGGACGCACGGGTCGGTGACCCGGCTGGGAGTCGGGTTGGTCGGTGATCGATGTGGTGACCGGCTACGCGACAGCGGGTTCGAGGGTGACCTTGTGTCCGAGGCGGCCACGAGGTCACCGCATACAACCGCTCCCAGGTCAGGGTCGACGCCGGCCGCCCAAGGCGCCCGGCCAGCCCGTTCAGTCGCGGAGGCGTGCGGCGGCGACGTCGTTATCTCGATGCTGGCCAACGACGAAGCCGTCGAGGCCGTCACGTTCGGCGACGGCGGCATCCTGGCGTCGTTGGCGGCGGGCTCCGTCCACGTCTCATCGTCGACGATCAGCGAGGCGCTGTCCGAGCGACTGACCGCCGCGCACGCCGACGCGGGTCAGGGTTTCGTCGCGGCTCCGGTTTTCGGGCGTCCCGAGGCGGCCGCGGCGGCGAAGCTGTTCGTCGTCGCTGCCGGCGCGAAGGCGACACTTCAGACGGTTTCGCCGACCTTTGACGCGATCGGTCAGCGCACCTTCGTCGTCTCCGAGGAGCCCAAGGCCGCCAACCTGGTGAAGCTGAGCGGGAACTTCCTCATCGCATCGGTCATCGAGTCACTGGGCGAGGCGATGGCCCTGGTCGGCAAGGCCGGCGTCGACAAGCAGGAGTACCTCGAGATCCTGACGTCGACCCTGTTCGGGGCACCGGTCTACAAGACGTATGGCGGGCTGGTAGCCGGCGAGAAATTCGAGCTGGCCGGCTCGGACGGCGACGCCAGCGGCGCGGTCGCCCACCGGCTGCTGACCGGCTGGCCCGGTGGGCACCAGTACGTGTGGAACCGGCCGCCGCTGCCCCTGGTCGAGAACATGAACCGCGCCGTCGAGATCTCCACCGGCCAGTGGGTCATGCAGTTGGACGACGACGACTACTTGCTGCCGGGTGCGGGCGAGGCCATGCTCGAGGCCATCCGGCGAGCGGGACCCGGCGAGGCGGTGCTGCTGTTCGGTGTCCAGATCGTCGACGGTGGCGGCGTGCGCCGGCGGGAGCAGCGGTTCCGCCGTGAGCGGTACCTGGAGCCCAAAGAGGCGCTGCGGCGGCTGCTGCGCAACTCCTCCTTCGTGCGGGAGCCCACCGCTGTCGTGCGTCGCACCGCCATGGAGGGGGAGGGCCTGTTCGACACCTCTGTCGGCGGCGCCGCCGACACCGACATGTGGGTGCGGCTGTTCTCCCGCTACGGCGTACGCTGCCTGCCCCAAGCGACCTGCGCCTACACCATCCACGAGGCCGCTGCCACGACCGGCATGTGGAACCCCGGCACCATCAGGGCCAACGGCGAGATCTTCAACCGGGCCGTGGCACGGGGGATCGTGCCCGAACCCGCTATCCGACGCTGGCAGGCCGACTGGTACCACCAGTTCATCCTGGCCGGCGCCTACCGGCGACTGCGGCTGGGACGCCGGGCCGAGGCGCGCGGGGTGCTGCGACTGTTCGACCTGCCCGAGGTCCGCGACGTGGGCGTGTCGCCGAAGTGGCTGCCGGTACGGGCCGCGTTCACGGCCGCGACGGCCGGGGCGCGGCGCACGGCGAACTGAGGCGACGGCGGCTCACTCTACCCGCTCCAGCCAGATCTCTCGCCAGTACGGGTAGATGCCGCGGGGGCACTGGCGGTGGTAGGTGCCGGTGCAGGTGACATCCTCCAGAACGATGCAAGGGTTCTTAGACCGCGTCATTCGGCCGCTCTTCTCGTCGATGATCTGCTTGACCCGCCGCAGCACCCGGGCTTCCCGGCCGCAGTACCGCACCATCTCGCCGTCGAACGACATGCCGCGGTTGGCGTTGTTCGTGTCGAGCGTCGTGACGATCTCCTCTTTGCTCTTGACCCGGACCAGCTCGCCTGGCTCCAGGTCGAGCGTCTCGACCGGAGTCTTTCTGAGGTTGCCCTCGATGAACGGGTACCGCCTGCCGTATCTGATCCGCAACGGCCCGGTGAGGAGCCGCTGGCTGAGGTCCTGGTACTCGTTGAACAGGCCGATGCAGACGGTGCGGATGGTGGCGAGGGCACCGGCGTTGCCCGAGCGGACATCCTGCAGGTACTGCCTTGCGTCCCAGGACGGGATGCGCTCGGGCGCTGCCCGCAGCAACTCAGTCGCCTGACAGGCGTACCGCTCCTCGCCGGGCGCGGCGGGGTCAGGGGCCGGCGTGTCGCCGCGATGAGCGTCGCCAGCGTGCAACGTGGCGCCTGGCCCGTCTCCGGGTCCAACGCCGATTCCCCGGCTGTGGCCCGCTTGAGCCAGGCTTCCTTCCAGTAGATCGTCGAGGTGCGCAGCGAGGCCGAGATCCTGGCCACGCTCGACGAGAACGGCGAGCTGGACGGGCTGCCATTCATGCCGGAGATGTTGGCCTGGTGCGGCCAGCGGTTCAGGGTCGACAAGCTCGCTCTGAAGCTCTGCGACACCATCGAATGGACGGGCATGTACCGCATTCGGGATGCCTTGCACCTGGAGATGTCCCGCTGTGACGGGCAGGCGCACGGTGGCTGCCAGGCGGGCTGCAGCATCTCACCGACGCGCAGGTGGAGCGGTTGACCTATGGGCGCGTTTTCAGTCTGCACTGCGACCCCCTGTCTGGCTGGCCATGGTGGACCCCGGCAGGCCGTCTACCTCACATCCGGTACGGCGTGGCCGCCCCGCGCCCGCACAATCGCGGTCAGCAGCACCTCGGCGACCGCCTCGGGGCGTAGCGCAGCGCTGCTCCCACTGGACGCCGTCGCCGAGGGCGCGCGACGTCTCCGGGTTGGCGGCGCGATGCATCGCGTCGGCCAGCGCCGATGCGTCTTGCGGGTCCACGACGATCCCGTTGACGCCGTCATGCACGATGGTGCCGACCGCTCCCGTCATCGACGACACGATCACCGGCGCACCCGCGCTCAGCGCCTCCACCACGACGCGGCCGATCAAGTCCTGCAGGGTTGGGAACACGAACGCCTGGCAGGCCTGGAAGGCGCCCTTGAGAACCTGGTGGTCGACGGTGCCGAGGAAGGTCACC
>JAWWOJ010000547.1:0-2613 GCA_033851885.1 Frankiales bacterium
TCGACGAACCTCATCGGCAACACCGTTGTCGAGCTCCTCGCACACCCTGACCAGCTCCAGATCCTGCTAGACGATCCCTCCCTGCTCCCCGGGGCCGTAGACGAGGCGAACAGGCTCACTACCCCGATCCAGATCAACTTCCGCGAGGCCCTCGAGGACGTGGAGGTCGGGGGAACCACGATCCCGAAAGGTGCGATCATCGTGCTGCACCTGGCCGCGGCCAACCGGGACCCCGGCCAGTTCGAGGATCCGGACCGCTTCTGGGTCGAGCGGCCGCGGGAGCGCAGCCTCGCCTTCGGCCACGGGATCCACTTCTGCCTGGGAGCCCACCTCGCGCTTCAGGAGGTGTCGTCAGCTATCGGAAAGCTCGCGCCGCACCTGCCCGGACTGCGCCTCGCGGACGAGCCCCTGGTGTCGAATCCCAGCGTGATCCTCAATGGCTGGCAGAAGGTCGAGCTCGTCCGCGTCTGAGCGTCCCGCGGTCAGAGGCGATCGAGAGCGGCCGGGTTCGGTGGCAGCTCGACCGTGCGAGGCGTGTCCGCCTCGACCGGCCCTGTTCGGCGCGAACCGCCCGGCGAGCTGAGGGGCGCGCTGCGCTCGGGCAGCGTCTTGTAGAAGAAGGCGTGGTTGTCCGGCTGGTCCTCGGCGAACTCCGTCGGCAACGTGCGGTCTGGGTAGATGGCGTCCACTGGGCAGACCGGCTCGCAGGCGCCGCAGTCGATGCACTCCTTGGGCTGGATGTAGAGCTTGCGGTCGCCTTCGTAGATGCAGTCGACGGGGCACTCGTCGATGCAGGACATGTCCTTGATGTCGACGCAGGACGAGGTGATCACGTAGGTCATGCCTGGGCACCTTCGGTGGAGTGGCCGGGAAACACGGTCGCACGGGGGTCGATCACGGTGGCCGCGTTGTTGACGGCGGTGGCGGCCTCACCAAAGCCGACGGAGATCAGGCGCACCTTGCCCGGGTAGTCGGTGATGTCACCGGCCGCGTAGACCCTGGGCAGATTGGTCGCCATGGTCGTGTCGACGACGATGTGGCGTTCGGTGACGGACAGTCCCCAGGCCTCGAGAGGTGAGATGTCGGCCGTGAAGCCGAGCGCTGCGACGAGGGCCTGGCAGTGCAGTACGCGCGTCTGCTTCGTGCTGACGTCGCGGACGGTCAGCGACGTCACCCGGCTGCTGCCGTTGATGGCGACGGGTTGCGTAGGCGTCACGACCTCGACGGACGAGTCCCTGAGCAATGTGACCGAGTGCGCGTGCGCGCGGAACTCCCCACGCCGGTGCACCAGTGTGACCGTGCGGGCAACGCCCTCCAGCCCAAGTGCCCAGTCCACAGCGCTGTCGCCGCCGCCGACGACGACGACGTCCTTGCCCGTGTACGGCTCGTAGGAGGTCACGACGTACTCAAGTCCGCGGCCCTCCCACTCGACGCCCCCAGGCAGCGGACGCGGGTTGAAGGTCCCGATTCCGCCCGTGACGACCACCGCCTTGGCGGCCACCCTCGCTCCCGTCGCGGTGGTGACGACCACACCTTCCGCACCTTGCGCGTATCCAACTGCCTGCGCACCAAGCAGATATCGGGGGCCGAAGGGGGCGGCCTGCGCGACCAGGCTGGCGACCAATTCCTTACCCTTAACACTGGGAAACCCCGCCACGTCGAAGATCAGCTTCTCGGGGTAAAGCGCTGTGATCTGGCCGCCGGGCTCCGGCAGTGCGTCGATGATGCACGTGCTTAGACCGCGGAAGCCTGCGTAGTAGGCGGCGTAGAGCCCCGACGGGCCAGCACCGACGACGAGCAGATCGACATGGACGTCTGCAGGAGGAGCGAGCTGGGGCACCGCGGTCCTCCAGGACGGTTGGGCCTCCCCCGATCAATAAGGGATGCTCTATTACGTAAAGGTACGGCATGGCGGGATGGCCGGGCAAGGCAGGGGGCGGGGTCTTCCGGTCCGGTCGGGCGGGCGGCGCCACCGGTGCCGGAGGGACGTACCAGCGTCGCGGGGACATCCGAAGCGCACCTATAGAGTAGAGTCTATTCACGAACGCTTTCGCTGATCGGCCATGCAGCGACCGCTTGAGCATGAGGAGGCCGATGTCGACCGTCGCGGCTCGTGAGCCGGTCCCCGCCGCTCGGAAGGCCCCGTCGTCGAAGAACGCCGCGCTCGCTCCCGTCCCCAGCTCACCGGGGCGCGTGGGGGACAAGCGGGCGGCCCAGGTCGCCCGCAGGATCGAGGACGACGTCGCTGCGGCCGGCTGGCCGGTGGGCCAGGTTCTGGGCACTGAAGCTGAGCTGACGGAGCGCTACGGCGTCAGTCGATCCGTCCTCCGGGAAGCCGTCCGACTCGTCGAGCACCACCAGGTCGCACAGATGCGACGCGGACCGGGTGGCGGTCTTATCGTCCAGGCGCCCGACATGAAGGGTGCGACGGCAGCCCTCGTCATCTACCTCGAGTTCGTCGACACCAGCGTCGCCGACCTGATGGACGTGCGCCTGATCCTGGAGCCACTCGCGGTCGGCCTGGCGACGCAGCGGCTCACCGAGTCCGGCATCCATACCCTGCGGCAGGCCGTCGCAGAGGAGTCCGCAGTCATCGGGCACCGCCCCGCCGCC
>JAWWOJ010000007.1:0-9427 GCA_033851885.1 Frankiales bacterium
GCGCCGGACCCACGGCGAACGCGATGGTCTCGCCGCCCTGCCAGACCCCGGTGAAGATGCCCGCGCGGCCGTCGTGCTCGTCGGTGATGAGGTCCGGCAGGATGGCGTAGGGGAACAGCTGCATCCCGGCGTACCCGACCCCGAGAAGGACCATCTGGACATAGATGACGACCTCCGCCTCGTCCCGGGCGAAGACGAGCGACGCGGCGGTGAGACCGAAGATGCCGGTCGCGAGCAGGTAGCCGAGGAGCTTGCCGCGGGTGCGGGAGAACCGCCGCCAGAGCGGCACCATCACCGCGCAGGGCGCGACCAGGAAGACGAACAGCAGCGTCGACTTCTTGGCGTCGTGCAGGACGTAGACGGCGACGTACTGGGCGCCGGTGAGCATCGCGGCGGTCGCCGCCGCCTGCAGGTTGTAGCCGAGGAACAGCGTCACGAACGGCTTGTTGGCGCGCACGACGTCGTACTGCTGCCGCAGCGTCGCGCGCGGACCGGTGAGTGGCGCCGTCCCCCGGGCGTCACGGGTGCCCCGCCAGGCGGTGAGGAACGCGATCGCGAGGATGCCGGCGACGACGACCGACATCCAGGCATAGCTGGAGGCCGAGCCGCCCTTGCCCTCGTTGTCGGCGCCCGCGATGGTCGGCGCGAGCGCCCCGCCGACGAGGATGCCGACGGTCAGCAGCACCATGCGGACGCTCGTGATGCGGGTGCGCTCGTGGTAGTCGTCGGTCATCTCCGGCGGCATCGCCGACCACGGCACGCAGAAGACCGCGTAGAACGTCATCGCGACCGTGAACACCGCGGTCACGTAGATGGCGCTGGCCAGGTGGCTCCCGAGCTTGGGCGCGGTGAACAGCAGCACGAACGCGAGCGACGTGCCGAGCCCGCCGACGAGCATGAACGGCCGGCGCTTGCCGTAGCGGTTGGTGGTGCGGTCGGAGATGCCGCCCATCAGCGGGTTGGCGAACGCGTCCCAGAGCTTCGGCACGAACAGCGCGGCACTCGCCAGGCCGGCGCCGATGCCGAGGATGTTGGTCATGTAGAACAGCAGCAGGAGGCCTGGCACGGTGACGAAGACGCCGTTGCCGATGGCCCCTGCGCCGTAGGAGACGGTCAGCCGGCGCGAGAGCTGCTGCGCCATCAGAACGGCTGCCCGTCGCAGCGCCAGTCGGTGACGCGGTTGACCCGGCCGCTGGCGACCTTGCCGAACTTGATGCACCGGTTGATGTCGCGGTTGCCCGGCGCGAACTGCAGATCGCTGGTGAAGCCGAAGCCACCCTTGCCGTTGAGGCCGTCCATCACCTTGAGCAGGTTGGCGCGGGTGATCGTGGTGCCCATCGCCTTCACCGCGGCCACGAAGATCTCGGCGTCGACCCAGCCCTGCTCGCCGAAGTAGTTGATCTGCGCCCGGCTCCCGTAGGCCGCCTTCACGGTGCTCACGTACTTCTGCACCTGGGCGCCACCGCCGTCGATGAACTCGTAGTCGGTCGCGACGAACACGCCGTCGGTCGCCGACGACTGCTGCACCGACGGGTCGACGAACAGCGCGTCGGCCGCGTGCTTCGGGTGGTAGGACTGCCGGGCCTGCGACTGCAGCAGCCGGTTGTACGCGGTCTGGTCGAGCAGGCTCGCGAAGCCGTCGACGCCGTCCAGCCGGTACTGCGTGACGAGGTCGTCATAGGTGGCCTGGGTCGGCTGCTCGCTCACGATCTCCTTGTCGGACAGGGTCACGCCCTTGCTCGCGAACCCGGCCTTGAAGGCCTTCACCAGGTTGGCGTCGGCGGTCGCCTCGTTGTTGGTGATGTAGACCAGTCCGGGCTTCTTGACGCCCTGCTCGGCCAGGAACCGGCCCATCTGATAGCCGTAGTGCCCGTAGCTCGCGCTGAAGATGTAGCTGTACGAGGAGTGGTACTCGGCGCGCTCGCCGTAGCCGCCGATGAGCGGGATCTTGTTCTGCTCGAGGAACGGCACGATCTGGTTCTCGGTGTTGGGCGCGTTCCACCCCGTGAACGCGAACACGCCGTCCCCGACCATCTGCTGGGCCTGCGACTGGCCGCGCGGCTGGTCGAGCTGGTCGTCGCGGAGGTCCAAGATGATCTTGTGCCCGTTGACGCCGCCCGCGCGGTTGACCATGTCGAAGTAGGCCTTCGTGGCCTGCGCGCTGCTCGCGAAGTTGATCGCCCCGGTCTGCGTGACGATCGCGCCGACCTTGATGGGGGCGCCGGCCGCGATCACCTTGGTGTCGGCCTTCGCGGGCGGGACCGTGGTGCCGGGTGCCGGTCCACTCGTGGTCGTGACGGTCGAGCCCTTGGTGCCGGGGGCTCCCGTCGCGCCGGCGCTCGCGCTCGTCGTCGGCTGGGCCGTCACGCCGGGGTTGCCACCACCCGGGACCTGCGTCAGCGCGACGGGGCGGTTGTTGTTGCGGTTCAGGTCGTGCACGAGGATGCCGCCGAACACGGCGGCGACGAGCAGCTGAAACGCGAACAACGCGGCCAGCAGGCGATCACGCGGACTGAGCAAGTCTGGGCGCTCCTCACAGCATTTCTTGTCGAGGGACTCGACAGAGTGGGCGTGCTGATGTGAGGATCGTTCACGTTCTGGGCAACGCGGTCAAGGGAGTGCAGTTGTCGACACCGCTACGAACCCCGCGGCGATCACCTGTGCAACGGCGCAGCGCCATGCGGGTGGAGCGGATGCTCGACGCCGCCGCGGAGCTCCTGGACGAGCTCGGTGCGGACGCGCTGTCGACGTCGGCCATCGCCGCCCGGGCGGGCGTGTCGGTCGGTTCGCTCTACCAGTTCTTCCCGGACAGGAACGCCGTGTCGGAGGCCCTGGCGCGGCGCTCCTTCGAACGCTTCTCCGAGCAGCTGGCCGGTGTATCGGGCGCGACCTGGCAGGACGTCGTGGACGGGGTCATCGACACCTACGTCGAGTTCTCGCGCACCGAGCCCGGCTTCCTGGTGATCTCCTTCGGCGGCCCGTTGGGGCAGCTGTACCTGCTCGACCCGCAGGACGACAACAACGCGGTCGTGGCCAAGGCGCTGCACCAGATGGTCGACCTCGACGTGTCCGTGGAGGTGCTGCGCAACGCCATCGAGGTCGGCGACGCCCTCATCGGGCTGGCCTTCCGCCGCGCCAAGGACGGCGACCCCGACCTCGTGGGAGAAGCCAAAATCGCCGTCAAGGCCTACCTCAGCGCCCACCTCCCTCCCGCCGTCGATGTGAACTGATGGGGTCGCGCACCGGCCCCCGCCCACCCCGTATGTCCACATCCACGGCGGTGGGGGGTCAGGTGCGGAGGGCGAAGGCGTCTTTCCACACGGGGTCGTAGCCGGCGGCCACCAGCATCGCGGCCACCTCGGCGGGTGAGCGCTCGTCGCTGATCGCGAACTGCTCCTGCGCCTCCCCCGGGTGCAGGTAGCCGCCCGGCTCGGTCGACGAGCCCGCGCTCATCGTCGTCACCGCGATCCGCACCAGCCCGTCGCGCAGCGCCGGCGCCTCCCGGGTCGACAGCACGATGCCCACCTCCGGGGCCACCAGGCGCAGCGCGCACAGCGCCTGCACGTACTCCGCGTCGGTCACCGGCACCAGCGGCTGAAACCCCGACGCCGACGACTTGATACGCGGCAGCGAGACGGTCACCTCAGTACGCCAGTAGTGCCGCTGCAGCCACACCGCGTGCTCGGCCACCGCCTGCACGTCGGCCCGCCAGTCGGCCGACAGCCCGAGCAGGACACCGATGCCCAACCGTCGTACGCCTGCTTCAGCGGCCCGCTCCGTCGAGGCCAGCCGCCGGTCGTAGTCACGCTTCCAGCCGGCCACGTGCGTCTCGGCGTAGCGCCCGCGGTCGTAGGTCTCCTCGTAGTGCACGACCCCCTCGAGCCCGGCCTCGACCAGTCGCGCGTAGGTGTCGTCGGACCAGGTCTGCGTCTCGATGGAGAGCGAGGGTACGAACGGCCGCAGCGCGACAATGCAGGCCACCAGGTGGTCGGCCGACACCTCCACGCGGTGCTCGCCGCTGACCAGCAGCAGGTGCCGGAACCCCTGTGCCACCAGGGATTGCGCTTCCTCGACCACCTGCTCGACGGTCAGGGTGCGGCGAGCCACGTCGAGGTACTTCGAGAAGCCGCAGTAGGTGCACGACGACAGGCAGGCGTTGCTGACGTAGAGCGGCGCGAACAACCGCACCGCCCGGCCGAACCGCTGCAGCGTCACCTCGCGCGCGCGACCGGCGAGCTGCTCCAGGTCGACCCCCGGCGCCAGCAGCGCCGGCAACGACGGCACCAAGGTCTCGCCGGTGGCGAGGAACGACGCGAACCGGCCTGGCGCAGTGCTCACGACAGGAACCCGGTCAGCGGCGAGGAAGCCTCGGCCGTCGCCGACACCGCACCCGGCCCCGCCAGGTACCCGAGCCGGCCCGCCTCCGTCGCCAGCGCGAACGCCCGGGCCATCTGCACCGGGTCGGCGGCCACCGCGATCGCGGTGTTCACCAGTACGGCGGAAGCACCGATCTCCATCGCCTCGGCCGCGTCCGACGGGACCCCGAGCCCGGCGTCGACCACCACGGGCACCGACGCCTGAGCCACGATCACCTCGATGGCGTCGCGGGTCCGCAGCCCGCGGTTGGACCCGATCCAGGCGCCGAGCGGCATGACGGTGGCGCAGCCCGCCTCCTCGAGGTGCCGGCAGAGCACCGGGTCGGCCGAGCAGTAGGGCAGCACGACGAAGCCCTCGGCGACCAGCAGCTCGGCCGCGCGCAAGGTGTAGATGGGGTCCGGTGCCAGCGTCCGCGGGTCCGGCGTCACCTCGAGCTTCACGAGGTCGGCACCGGTAGCCGCCCGGCCGAGCCGCGCCAGCCGCACCGCCTCGTCGGCGTCGACCGCCCCGGACGTGTTGGGCAGCAGCGTCATGCCGTCGGGGACGAAGCTCAGGATGTCGTCCTGGGGACGTGAGAGGTCCACCCGGCGCAGCGCCACGGTCACGATGTCAGCGCCGGAGGCGACCAACGCGTCGCGCATCACCTGGTGCGAGCGGAACTTGCCGGTCCCGACCAGCAGCCGGCTGCGAAACGAGCGGCCCGCGATCTGCAACACGTGTGACTCCCCACGCCGGCATGACCCGGATCGGGTGCGACGGGTCGGCCTGGTGATGGCCCTCTCAGCTCGCCTGCGAGCTCCCCGGTCTGACGGTTCAACCCTAGCCGGGCGGGGCAAGTCCCACTGGTCACTCTTGTCACAGCGGCCCCAGTGGGCCTATTGTCGACTTTCCGGGGAACTGAACAAAGGCTTTGCCATGCAACGCAGCGTCCGGACCGTCGGCCTGCTCGTGCTCCTCGCTGCCGTCCTCACGGCCGGGGCCCCCTCGGTCATCCGGATCCACCGCGGCGACACGCTCAGCGGGATCGCGGCGAGGTACGGCACGACGGTCACCGCCCTGCAGCGGGCCAACCACCTCACGGGCACCACGATCTACGCCGGCGCCCTGCTGCGGATCCCGGGCCAGAACGTCACGGCGACCAGCACCCGCACGGTCAACGCGGTCTACGTCGTGCGCCCCGGCGACAACCTGACGGTGCTCGGCCGCCGGCTCGGCCACAGCGTGCCATGGCTCCGGGCCCGCAATCACCTCAGCGGCAGTGTGATCCTGATCGGCCAGAAGCTCGTGTACGGCGTGACGCGCAGCGCCCCCGCGCGGGTGTCCGCCACCGTGAGCGGCTCAGCGGCCTACCACCGGGCCGTGCTGCGGTCCCGCACGATGCCCACGCGGGCCCACGTCCGGGCGCTGATCCGGGCGAGCGCCCGCCGGCACGGCGTCCCAGCGAGCCTGGCGCTCGCGCTCTCCTGGCAGGAGAGCGGCTTCCAGCAGCGGGTCGTGTCCCCGGTCGACGCCATCGGCGTCATGCAGGTCCTCCCGAGCACCGGCCGCTCGCTGGGTCGCATGCACGGCCGCCAGTACGACCTGCTGCGGGTCGAGGACAACGTGGAGGCGGGCGTCACGCTCATCAGCGACCTGCTGCGCGCGACCGGCCGGGTGGACATGACGCTGGCCGGCTACTACCAGGGCCTGGGGTCCGTCGGACGCATCGGATACCTGCCCCAGACGAGGGCCTACATCAAGAACATCACGCTGCTGCGCCAGCGCTTCGCGTAACCCCTCCTAGACTCAGATGGTCATGGAGACCACCGTCAGCCCGAGCCCGGGTGATCCCGGGCCATCGCTGGTCGGCAAGCTTCTCGACGGCAGGTACCGCCTCGACAGCGTGATCGCGCGTGGCGGCATGGCCACCGTCTACCTCGCGATCGACACGCGACTCGACCGGATCGTCGCCGTCAAGGTCATGCACAAGGGCCTGGCGGACGACCCGTTGTTCGTCGAGCGGTTCACGCGGGAGGCCAAGTCGGCCGCCAAGGTCGCCGGGCCCGAGGTCGTCGCGGTGCACGACACCGGCACCGACCCCGACACGGGCATCGCCTACCTCGTCATGGAGCACATCCGCGGCCAGAACCTCCGCCAGCTGCTGCTGACGATCGGGCCGCTGTCGCCCAGCCGTGCCGTCGCGGTGATGGAGCCCGTGCTGCGGGCGCTGGCATCGGCGCACGCGGTCGGCATGGTGCACCGCGACGTCAAGCCGGAGAACGTCCTGCTCGGCGACGACGGCCGCGTCAAGGTCGCCGACTTCGGGCTGGCCCGCGCCGCCGCGTCGACCACGATCACGCAGACCACGAGCCATCTGATGGGCTCGGTCGCCTACCTCGCCCCCGAGCAGGTCGAGCGGGGTACGGCGGATGCCCGCTCGGACGTGTACGCCGCCGGCGTGCTGCTGTGGGAGCTGCTCACCGGCACCCCGCCGCACTCCGGCGACACCGCGATCGCCGTGGCCCACGCACACGTCTACACCGACGTCCCGCCGCCCTCGACCGTCGCCGAGGGCATCCCCGCGAACCTCGATGCGCTCGTCGTCCGGGCCACCCGCCGCGACCCGTCGGCCCGGCCGGTCGACGCCGGCGAGTTCCTCCGCGACCTGCTGACCGTCAAGGCGACGCTGCCCGCCGCCCCACCGGTCACTGCCAGCCAGGACACGCGCCCGCTCCTCGTACCTCGGGTGGTCGACCGGACGCCCACGAAGCCGACGAAGCCTCGCAAGAGCCGGCGCGGGCTGATCGGCGTCGCCGTGCTCGTGGTCCTCGCGCTGCTCGCGCTGGCCGGCGGCTACTACCTCGGGTCGTTCCGCTACACGCATGCGCCCGACGTCCGGGGGCTGAGCGCCGCCGTCGCCCAGAAGCGCATCGAGGCCGCCGGCCTCACCTTCAAGAAGGTCGACACGTTCAGCGAGAGAGCAGTGGGCACCGAGCTCGGGCAGGACCCGGCCGCCGGCAAGCGGATCAGGAAGAACGCCACGGTCACCGTCACCTACTCCAAGGGCCCCGACCTCCGGCAGGTCCCCGACCTGCACGGCAAGGACCCGAGCGCGGCGATGACGGAGCTCACGAAGCTCGGGCTCACGTCGTCGCAGCTGTCCGAGTTCAGCTCGTCGGTCGCCGACGGCAAGGTCATCCGGACCGAGCCGGCGGCCGGGACGAAGCTCAGGCCGGGCCGGTCGGTGACCCTGATCGTGTCGAAGGGCCCGCAGCCGGTCGCCGTCCCCGATGTGCACGGCCAGACGCAGGCGCAGGCCAGAACGAACCTGGAGAAGCTGGGCTTCAAGGTGACCGTGACCACGACGTTCAGCGACAGCGTGGCCAAGGGCATCGTGATCTCCAACAACCCCCACGACGGCGACGCCGCCAAGGGCTCGACGGTCGCGCTGACCGTGAGCAAGGGCCCGGAGTTCGTCAACGTGCCCAACCTCCAGTACGACACGACCTCCGACGCCACCCGGCAGCTGCGTGCCCTCGGGCTCGTGGCCGCGGTCCGCCAGCAGGTGCAGGGTGGCAACGGTCAGCTGGTGCTCGGCACCGACCCCCGGGCCGACACCCGAGTACGGGTCGGGACGACTGTCACCCTGTTGGTCTACTGACCTCCCCCTCCTCCGGACCGCCGGGTCTGGCAGGCTGCTCTCGTGCCCCCCCGCAAGCCCTCTCCCGTCGGCGCCCACGTGCCGGTCGCGGGAGGATGGCTCAAGGCACTCGCGTATGCCGAGGAGATCAGCGCGGCCGCCGTACAGGTCTTCGTCTCCAACCCGCGCGGCTGGGCGCTGTCACCCGGTGACCCCGCCAAGGACGAGGAGTTCCGCGGCCGCTGCGCGGACGCGAGCCTGCCGGTGTTCGTGCACGCGCCGTACCTCGTGAACTTCGGCTCCCCCACCGAGGCGACCCTTCGCAAGTCCGTGGATGCCGTCGCGCACTCACTCGCCCGCGGCGCCGCCATCGGCGCCCGCGGTGTGGTCGTGCACGCCGGCTCGTGCGTCGCCAGTGCGCACCGCGACGACGCGATGGTGCAGCTGCGCGAGCACCTGCTGCCGCTCCTCGACCGGGAGGGCCCGGCGCTGCTCATCGAGCCCACCGCCGGTGGCGGTCAGGCACTCTGCTCGACCGTGCAGGACCTCGGTCCGTACTTCGCCCAGCTCGACGACCACGAGCGGCTCGGCGTGTGCCTCGACACCTGCCACGCCTTCGCCGCGGGCCACGACCTCGCCGCACCCGGCGGGATGAAGAAGACCCTCGACGCCCTCGTCCGCGCCGTCGGCCGCAGCCGCCTGCAGCTGGTGCACGCGAACGACTCCAAGGACCCCCTCGGGTCGCTGCGCGACCGGCACGAGTCGATCGGCGCCGGGCACATCGGCAAGGACCCGTTCGCGGAGCTGTTCCGGCACCCGGCGACCCGCAACGTCCCCGTCGTCGTCGAGACCCCGGGCGACGCCCCCGGGCACCGCACCGACATCGAGCTGCTCCGCTCCCTGCGCGACGCGTGAGCACGCTCCTCGGGGCCTTGCAGCTCAGCGGTCGCGGCGGCAACGAGCTCTTCGTCTACGACGACTGCCTGGTGCGTGCGAGCACCGGATTGCTCGCGGCACTGACCGGTGGCGAGTTCAACCTGGCCGCCCTCTCTGGCCGGCTGGACACCCACGCGTCGCCCGAGGTGCTGGTCATGCAGCACCCCGACAACCGGCTGGTACGCCGCCTCGACATCCGGGAGGCGTCGCTCTCCCGCGGCCGCTGGCCCGCGACGGGACTGCGCCGGCTGACCCTCACCCTGCACAGCGGCACCGTTCTCCGCTTCGACTGGCCGGGCGACAGCGCGACCCGCCCGCTCAACCACGACGAGTACGCGAGCGCACTACTCGCCTCGGCCTTCGACGCCCTGCTCACGTCCCAGCTGTGACCCTCGGCACCCCGCCGCGTAGACCCTCCGGCCTGGCCCTCCCAAGGTGACAAGGCATCACCGGCGCCTACAACAATTGCTGCCGGCAGGGGCAGCAATTGTTGTA
>JAWWOJ010000042.1:0-3981 GCA_033851885.1 Frankiales bacterium
CTGACCGGCCCAGGCCTGGTCCTGGAGCCGCTGGAACCGGCCGATCTCGTCGAGCTCCTCCCGCGGGGTGGCGGTGAACAGCATCCCCAGGCTGTCGTCCAGCGTCCGGTCCAGCAGCGCCGCCAGGGCCTCGGGACCCAGCGCCGGGACGTCAGGTCGGGACGACCAGTCGGTCACGGGTGCGGTGAATCGCATCTCACCAGGCTAGAACACAGAAGCGATGGACGCAAGCCGTTGTGCACAGCGAGATCCCTTGATTCCCAGGCCTTCTCGGCCGTGACGGACCCCTTGATGAAACGCCCCTGACAAGAGATCGTCACCTGGGCCAGACAGGAACCGTCCCGACGGGCACGAAGACAGCGGTATGCGCTCCCGTGCCCTTCTCGGCCTTGCCCTTGCCGCCACCGTCGGCCTCACCGTCCCGTCGTTCGGAGCCACCGGATCCCCCAAGGCGGACTGCCGGGCCACGGTCGCGGGCCTCGACCTGCAGACCGCGTCGATCGCGGACCTCCAGCACGCGCTGGCGACGCACCGGACGACGTCGGTCGCGCTGGTGAAGGCCTACCTGGCACGCATCAAGGCCTACGACGGGCCGACGAACTCGATCCGCGATCTCTCGCCGACCGCGCTCGCGTGGGCGGCCCGCCTCGACGAGGAGCGGAAGGGCGGCGCCGTACGCGGTCCGCTGCACGGCGTACCGATCCTGTTGAAGGACAACATCGGAACAGGCGACCAGCCCACGACCGCGGGGTCGATCGCACTCGCCGGCATGCGGCCCTACCAGGACGCGACGCTGGTGGCGAAGCTGCGGGCAGCCGGGGCAATCGTGCTCGGCAAGACGAACCTGTCGGAGTTCGCGAACTGGGTCGACCTGTCCATGCCCAACGGGTACTCCAGCCTCGGCGGTCAGGTGCGCAACGCCTACACGCTGGGCGACCCCAGCGGCTCGTCGAGCGGCTCGGGTGTGGCGGGATCGATGGCCTTCGCCGCGGCAGCGTTCGGCAGCGAGACCTCGGGGTCGATCCTGAGCCCGAGCGACGTGAACGGGCTCGTAGGCGTGAAGCCGACGCGTGGGTTGATCAGCCGCGAGGGTGTGATCCCGCTCGCCGAGGGCTTCGACACCGCCGGCCCGATGGCGCGCAGCGTCCCCGACGCGGCCGCGCTGCTCACGGTGGTCGCCGGCAGCGACCCGGCGGACCCGGCGTCCTACGACGCCAACCTGCACCGCACCGACTACAGCAAGGCGATCCGCGGGGCGTCGCTGAAGGGCGTGCGCCTCGGCTACAGCGAGAACGACCGCAGCGGTCTCAGCGCCCCCAAGCTCAAGGTGTACGACGCCGCGCTGGCCGACCTGAAGCGGCTCGGCGCCGTGCTCGTGCCCACTGCCGCTCTGGACAACACCGGACTCGTCGGGCTGGGGGAGCTCGGCCTGATCCCCAACGACTTCAAGGCCAATCTCGACCACTACCTCGCGACCGAGGCGCCGACGCCCAAGAGCGGCGTGAAGAGCCTGGTCGACATCATGCTGTTCAACCAGCAGCACCCCGACAAGGTGAAGTACGGCCAGAACCTCATCATCGCCTCGGCCGCGCAGCCCGGCAGCCGCGAGGCCGCGTCCGCGGCAGCGCTGGCGCTGCGGACCACCCAGGGCGCCAACATCGACCAGGCACTGCAGGCCGACAAGCTCGACGCGATCCTGGCACCGGGGGCCGCGCTGGCCAACGTCGGCGCCTCCGCCGGCTACCCGACGGTCATCGTGCCGTCCGGTCTCGTCAGCGGCACGTCGCCGCAGGGCCTGTCGTTCATGGGGACCGCCTGGTCGGAGGCGAAGCTGCTCCGCTACGCCGCGGCGTACGAGGCCGGCAGCCACCGACGCGTTCCTCCGACCGTGGTGAACCCGTCGATCATCAAGCACTGCTGACTTTCTGGCGGTTCCCCGGTCGACCTCATCCCCGAAGCGGGTCTGAAGGCCGGCGTGCGCCCGGCTGCGACCAACTCGCGCGCCGCTCCTTCGACACCGAGCCCCTCCTCGCCTGTCCACCGGCTCCATGCCCAGGCCGCGATCAACAAATAGCCGGCTACACGCTGGCGATGACGTAGCTCGCCGTACTGGTCGCCGTCGCGATGGTGCCGTCGGCGGTCGCGGTGAGCGTGAGGGTGCAGTTCTGGCCGCCCCAGGCGCCGGTCGAGCCGGTGCCCGGTCCGTCGACGTGCGTCGCGTACGTCAGGCCGTCACAGACGAGCGTCGCGTCCGCGCGCCCGGTGGTGACGGCGACTTCGACGGTGCGGCGTACGCCACAGCTGTTGCACGCAACCGGCGGCGGGCCCTGGGTGGCGCAGGACGACGAGATACCGGCCGCGGCGTTCTGAAGCGTGGTCGCGCAGTCGGGTGACCCCAGTGCGGCGGCGGCGTAAGAGGGGACCGCGGGGGTGGCGGCGAAGAGCGCTGTGAACAGCGCGGCGACGAGGGCGAGGCGGGTGCGCATCGGGCACCTTCCAGTCAAGGGATCGAGGGCGCCGTACTCCTTCGCCGAATCGCCGGGAAGTCCTGCTGATCAGATCCACCGGATAGGCGGCTACCGTCGGCCGCCGGAGGGGCACGAGGCGGGCAGCGAGTCGCCATGATCCACGGAGAGCTACGGGTGGATCAAGGCCGTCGAGAGTGCGTTAACTCTTCGTCGATCAAGAGCGGGGGACGGCCGCGTCACGAACGTGCGCGCAGTGGCGGTCTGCACTCGGATCAGCACTCATGCGGCAGGCACATCGACGGGCACTGCGCCATCGATGTCATCTCGGCACAGGCTGCGTGACGAGTGGAGCGAGAGGGCTACTCCTTGACGGAGAGCTCCACCTTCAAAGGCCCCAGCGACACGGTCTTGCCGAGACCACCGCGGACCGTCGTCACCTTGGGCCGCGACCAGCGCAACGGCGTCCACTGCAGAGACAACGCGGGGGTGGCGTCGTTGAGCTCGGCGGGTACGGGAAGGGGCTCGGCCACGTCGGGCGCAGCGGTCTCCTCGGCGGGGCCTGCGAGGTCGGTGAGGAGGTCGGCCTGCAGGTCCGCGCGGAGGTCCTTCTTGGTGGCGGTCATCGGGTCTCCCGGTAGGCGGTGAGCACGTCGGCGGCGAGCGCCGTGTAGGCCTCGGCGACAGCAGACGTGGGGTTGGACAGCACCACCGGCCGCTTCGCGAGCGTGGCCGACGGGACGCGCCGCGAGACAGGGATGCGGGTGGCCAGCACCGGCAGGTCGGTGCCCTCGAGCGCGCCGAAGACCTCCCGGGCAGCCTTGCCCTCCTTGTCCCAGAGCGAGCAGGCGACGCCGATCAGCCGGGCGCTGGTGTTCTCGAAGCGTTTGTGCTGCTCGAGGAACGCGGTGACCCGGGCCGCCCCCAGGGCCGAGCCGGGGTCGCTCGTGAAGACGGAGAGCACCGCGTCGGCGGCGCAGACAGCCGACAGGGTGAGGTTGCCCAGGTCGCCGTGGGTGTCGAGCACGACATGGTCGTAGTCGTCGAGGAGCGGTCGCAGCACCCGCCGGATCCCGGTGACGATGCCGCCCTGTGAGGCCAGCATGACGCCCACCTGATCGAGGCTGGGGTGCGCGGGGAGCAGGTCCAGGCCGGGCGCGACCTCGGTGCGCACGACGGACCGGGGGTCGGCCTCGGGGTCCTCCAGAAGGCCGGCGAGCGAGTCGTCCTTCGACTTCGCGACGACGCCGAAGGCGCGACCCAGCGAGTCCTGGGGGTCCGCATCGACGGCGAGGACCCGGCCCGACCGAGCCAGCACGACGGCCAGGTTGGCCGCGGTCGACGTCTTGCCGACGCCCCCCTTGGACGAGCAGACGGCCAGCCTCACGTCCGCGCTCCCTGAGAGCTGCGGAACACCATCACGAGGACGGCGGCCGCCAGCACCTCGAGGAGCAGCTTGCCGAGGTCACCAGTGTTGAGCTGCTCGGCGATGATCCGCCCGACGAGGCCACCGGCG
>JAWWOJ010000440.1:0-7623 GCA_033851885.1 Frankiales bacterium
GCCGAGCGCGGTGGCCAGCACCCCTGCCCAGGTCGAGGCGAGCGGCACGCGGACACCGACGCCCTCGCCACAGGTGAAGCTGTCCCCGAGGGCCAGCAGCCCGCTCACGCCGCGAGCCGCTCGGCGACGAGCCCGTGCACCCCCAGGAAGCCCCGGACCGTCGCGTCCCAGGAGAACGCCTCCGCTCTGGCGCGGGCCGCCGTGCGCCGGTCGAGCTCCTCGACGGCGAGCAGCTCCTCGACACAGTCGGCGAACACCCAGGCGCTGCTGGCGGCCGCCCGCCCGGCGCCCCCGACGACCGAGGGCAGCGCCGAGTGCCGGTTGACGACGACGGGGGTCCCGCAGGCCAGTGCCTCGAGGGCTGCCAGCCCGAAGGTCTCGACGGGGCCCGGGGCGAGGGCGACGTCGGCGGCGGCGAGCAGCGCGGCAAGCTCCGCACGGTCGGAGACGAACCCGAGCCAGTGGATGGGCAGGTCGCGCGACGCCTTCTGCAACGAGGCGCGCATCGCCCCGTCACCCGCGACGAGCATCCGGACCCGGTGCCCGCGACGTACCAGCTCGCGCACCGTGCCGACCGCGAGGTCCGGCCGCTTCTCGCGGGACAGCCGGCTGGCCATGACGACCAGCAGCTCCTGGCCCTCGGTGCGGTGCAGGCGGGGTGGGAAGCCGGCGAGGTCGACACCGAGCGGCACCTGCGAGAGGTTGCGGACGCCCAGCCGGGTGAACTCCTCGGCCGCCCAGGCCGTCGTGCACAGCACCTCGTCGAACGATGCGGCCAGCGCGGCGTTCGAGCGGTCGGCCGCGCGAGCCAGCGGCGCCCGCCTGGGCAGCCATTGCTGCAGCCACACGTCCAGCCGCTCGTGGCTCACGACCAGGGACGGAACCCCTTCGCGGGCCGCCCAGCTGCCGAGCCCGCGCAGCGTCGTCCGGTCGTGCACCTCGAGCCGGTCAGGCTGGAGCTCCGCGAGCCGGCGCTCGAGGCGACGCACCTGCGTCACGACGCGGTAGCCGGTGCCCGGTAGCAGCGTCCCCTCGACGACGACCCTGCTGCCCCAGGGGGTGTGCTCGACGGCTTCCCGGTCGCCGGGGACGACCTGGACGACCTCGTGGCCCTCTGCGGCATAGCCGTCCGCGAGGTGCCGCAAGGTCGTGCGCAGCCCTCCCGAGGTGGGGGTGACGAAGTTCGCGACCTGCACGATGCGGCTCATGCGGCAAGCACCTCCTGGTAGTGGCCGACCAGCTCACTGCCGATGACGTCCCAGCTCCGTCCCTGGACGGAGAGCCGGGCCTGACCGCGCAATCGCCTGCGCAGCAACGGATCTGCGACCAGTCGCCCGACCTGCTCCGCCAGGTCGAGCTGCGAGCCCGGGGCGAACGACAGCCCGTTGTGGCCATCGACCACCAGGTCGAGCAACCCGCCCGCGCGCGGACCGACCAGCGGTACGCCGCTCGAGAGCGCTTCCTGCGCCGCCTGGCAGAACGTCTCGTGCGACCCCGGGTGCACGAAGACGTCGAGGCTGGCGAAGGTCGTGGCGAGCGCCGCCCCGGACTGGAAGCCGAGGAACTCGGCCCGCGGCAGCAGCCGCTCGAGCTGCTTGCGTGCGGGACCGTCCCCGGCGATGACGAGGCGCGCTCCTGGCAGGTCCTGGACCGGTGCCAGCAGCGCGAGCTCCTTCTCGTGGGCGAGCCGCCCGACGTATCCGATGACCACCTGGCCGTCGGGGGCGAAGCGGGTCCGGAGACCGCGGTCGCGACGCCCCGGGTGGAACCGCCGCAGGTCGACGCCCCGGGCCCAGCGCGTGACCCGCTCGACACCGTTGTCCTGCAGCTGATCGACCGCCGCCCGGCTCGGGGCAAGGGTCCGGGCAGCGGCGTCGTGGATGGTCCGGAGCCAGCTCCAGATGGCCATCTCGCCCGAGCCGAGGTGGTAGCGGGAGGCGAACCCGGCCAGATCGGTCTGGTAGACCGCCACGACGGGGACGCCCAGCCTCCGAGCGACGAACGCACCTTGCGCGCCCAGCGCGACAGGTGAGGCGAGGTGCACGACGTCGGGGTCGAAGCTGCGGAGCGTCTCGGTCATGGCTCCCCACGGCCGCGCGACCCGGAAGTCGCGGTAGCCGGGGAGGCTGAAAGACGGTGTGCGGATGACCGGGACGCCCTGGTAGTCGACGGGACCCGGACCGGGAGCGATCACGAGTGCCTCGTGACCGCGCTGGGTGAGCTGCTCGCAGACGCGCAGCACAGAGTTGGTGACGCCGTTGACCTGCGGGAGGAAGGACTCGGTGATCACAGCAACACGCATACGCCCAGCGTGCGGCGGCGAACCCGGCGATCTGGACACGCCGTGATGTGTGTGAGTTGAACGGTTCCCGAAGCTCAGATGACGCCACGCTCGGTTTCGTGGACCTGGTGGCTACGCTCGCTGAAGCAGCTTGTCCTCGTCCTCGGCCCGCGCGCCGACGTCGGGGACCTCGCCGTGGTCGCGCGGCCGGGGGAGCACGGTGAGGCCACGGGTCCCGATCGACGCCAGGCTCAGGCTGGTCGCCGCGTCCGGCGCCGGCGCGGGTCTCGGAGCCGGGGTGCGCTCCTCGCGCCAGTTGTCGACGGCCTCGACGAGGTAGGACGCGCTCGCGAGCACCACGAGCAGCGACGGCCACGGCAGCCGACCCGTGAGCAGCGCAAGGACCTCCGCCACGAACGACAGCGCGAGGGCATTGCGTACGGCGCGGACCACGGCGCACACCCTAGTGACTCCGGACCGACCGCGAGGGCCCGATCGGGGGAACGCCGCACGGCGGCCGCCGGAGCGGACCCCCCGGTCGTGATCACGAATGGCCATCCCAACTGATCCCAGCAGGCCTGGCGGAGGGACCCGTTTGCCAGCAGGCTGCGGGGTGCTCACTTCCCCCATAGGAGCACGGATGACGCCTGCGCAGACCACCCGCGCCTTGACCACGGACGGCAGCCCGAACTACGTCCTCGACGTGAAGAAGATCCTGGCCGGCATGGCCGAGCCACGGCTCGCCTACCAACCCGTGGTCGACCTCGACCAGGGCGTCGTCGTCGGTTATGAGGCCCTGGCCCGTTTCGGCAGCGGCCACCGGACCCCCGGCGCGTGGTTCGCGGCGGCGGACGGCATCGGCCGGCTCGCCGAGTTCGAGTCACTCCTCCTGCAGCAGGCCCTCGACTCCCGGGCTGCCCTGCCGCCCGGCTGCTGGCTGTCGATCAACGTCAGCCCGAAGCTGCTCCTGGGCGGCCCGGTCTGGTCCACCCTGACCGACGCCGGGGACCTCTCGGGGGTGGTCCTCGAGCTGACCGAGCACCAGCACGTCGACAACCTGTCGCGGCTGCGCCGTCGGCTCGACACGGTGCGTGAGGCCGGCGGCCTGCTCGCCCTGGACGACGTCGGCGCCGGCTGGTCAGGTCTGCGCCAGGTCGTGGAACTGCGCCCCGAGATCGTCAAGATCGACCGGTCGCTGGTTGCCAGACTGCACGAGGACCCCGCCCGGATGGCCGTCGCCGAGCTCCTCAGTGCCTTCACGGAGCGGGTCGGCGGAGCGCTGCTCGCCGAGGGCGTCGAGCAGCTCGACGAGCTCAGCACACTGCTCTCACTCGACGTGCACCTCGGTCAGGGCTACCTGCTCGGCCGCCCCCAGTTCGGGTGGGCGCAGGTGCCGCCGGAGGCCGCGACGATGCTCACGACCCGCAGCCGGGCCGAGCGGCAGGTCGGCAGCCTCATGCTCGCGGTGCCGTCGGCACCGAACGTCGCCGCCGTGGGCTTCCTCGCCGATCACCTCCCGGATGTCGCGCTGCTCGTCGACAGCAGCCACGCCGTCGAGTCGATGTGGCTGCGCAACACCGCGGGCACCGGCCCGAGCGGGTGGACCCGGCCCGTCACCTCGATCCCGACGGCGACGACGCTGCGGGCCGCGCTGTGCCGAGGCATGGAGCGCCCTGAGCGCTACCGCCTGGACCCGCTCATCTGCACGCTGCCCGATGGCTCGGTGGCCGGCGTCGTCACGATCGACGCGCTCGTCACCGCCCTCGTCTGACGGCCCGTCAGCGCCGGGAGCGCCGGTCCCCCAGCGGCGGACGCCGCTGGCCGGGAACGGTCGGGTCCGCACTCGACCACAGCGTGACGCCGGCCCCGCCGATGTGCTTGCGCAGGTAGAGCGCCTCGTCGGCGTGCACCAACGCGGCCCGCACGCTGTGCTCGTCGACGATCCGCGCGACCCCGATTGAGACATCGGCGCCGTACGGCCGCAGCAGCAGCTGGGTCCGCCGGCGCACGTCCTCGCACGTCGCCACGGCGTCATGCGGCTCGGAACTGCGCAGGACGAGCGCGAACTCGTCGCCGCCGAGGCGCACCCCGAGCGAGTCACCGGCCATGGTGTCGACGACCTCGGCGACCGCCCGCAGGACCTCGTCACCGGCAGCATGGCCCCAGTGGTCGTTGACCTCCTTGAAGTGGTCGAGGTCGAGGACCGCGAGCCACCCACCGGTCACCGCGACCGCTGCCGCCGGGTCATCGAGCAGGGCATCGAGCAGCACCCGGTTGGCGATACCGGTCAGCGGGTCCCGGGTCGCGCTGTGCTCGAGCTCGGCCACCCGCGCCAGGGCGGCCGATCGGCTGCCGATCTGCAGCGCCAGCAGCTCCATGGCCTGCACGACCTCGCCCGGCACCGCCGAACCGCCGGTCCGCCGGGTGACCAGCAGGAAACCGGCCAGTCGACGCCCGTCACGGAGGGGTACGGCGCACAGCGCGCGCACCCCGGCGGCGCTCAGCACAGCCGTGGGACCCGTCACGAGGCCGAGGTTCTGACCGCCGCTGTAGCAGGAGGCCATCGCCTCGACGAGCTCGCGCATCGGGCCGATGCACGACTCGTCCAGGGAGCGGAGCAGTTCGGTGTCGGCGCCGGCGGCGTCCACCAGGACCGTCGCCGCGCCCTCGACGGTCCACAGGCCGGCGGTGTCGAATCCACCCACCTCGAGTGCCGCACGGACACTGAGCTTGGCCAGCTCCCGCAGCGACTGGGCCTGCGCCACCGCCGGCGTGACCCGCCCGAGCCGCAGCAGCACCGAGTCGCTCTCCTCACCGACGCCCACGACGGCGAGCCGCTCCTCGAGGGCCCGCGCCGCCCGGCGTACGTCGGAGATGTCGGCATCGGTCATGCGACGGAGAGCGTCGACGTTGAAGACGCCCACCACGGAGTCACCGACCCGGAGCGGCACGGCCATCTCACTGAGCACCCCGGGGACCGCCTGTCGGTAGCGCGGGTCGGCCGTGACGTCCGGGACGAGCACCTCGACGCCGCGGGCGTAGGCGGTGCCCGTCAGGCCCATGCCTGCCTCGATGCCGTCCAGGACGAGGGACTGGCCGTGCCGGGCGATGCAGCGCAGCCGGCCGCCGCGGGCGAGGTAGATGCTCGGCAGCAGCTGGGGGTCGCTGGAGAAGGCCGCGATGACGCGCTGCGCGAGCACGTGCGCGTCGGCGGCACCGCGTACGTCGAGGGCAGCCGGGGCGGTGGCCTGAGCGAGCACCCCTGGCACCGGCCAGGGCTCGCCGGGCCGCGCCAGCAGGTAGCCCTGGGCGAGGTCGATGCCGAGGTCCCGGAGCACTGTCAGCTCCTCGGGGCGCTCCACGCCCTCCGCGACCGACAGCGCACCGGACGAGCTGGCGAGGGTGTGCAGCGCCGTGACGACCGCACGGCGCCGGGCGTCGCGGTCCAGTCCGTTGACCAGTGACCGGTCGATCTTCACGTAGGCGGGGCGCAGCTGCAGGACGCTGGCCATGTTCGCGTAGCCGGCGCCCACGTCGTCGACGGCGACGAGCGTCCCTTGCGCCTGCCAGGCGCGCAGCCGCGGCAGCAGCTGCGCGTAGTCCTCGATGCGGTCGTGCTCCGACAGCTCCAGGACGTGCGCCGGCAGCGCTTCCCGCGCGGTCTCGAAACGGGGGTCGAGCAGGGTCGCGGCACTCGCGTTGACGAACAGCGGTAGACCGCCGGGTGGTGCCCCGATGGCCGCCGCGGCCCCGAGGAAGGCCAGCTCGAGGTCGTTGCGGAGGCCGTACGCCTCGGCGGCCTCGAGCCACTGGGCAGGCCCGCATCCCTGGTCGTCGACGACCCTGCCGAGCGCCTCGTAGCCGGCGATCGCTCCGTCGTAGATGCGGACCAGCGGTTGCACGACCGACCGCACGCCGCCGGGCTGGAAGACGGCAGGGAACGCGGAGGAGGCGAGCAGGTCAGAGCTCACTGTCGCCGACGTCATCTGGAAGCTATCGGCAGGTCACCGCCCGAACCCCGTTTCGCCCAGGTGAACTTCCGCTCACGAAGACCGCCGTTTTGGTCGGAGACGGGTGGCTTCGCCCTGTTGCCTGCCCGGCGGGTGTCATCGTCAGCCTGCGGCCGCGGCCTCGAGCGCGGCGAGGTCGAGCTTCCGCATACCGAGCATGGCCGTCATCGTGCGCTGGATGCGGTCGGCGTCGGAGCCGTTGAAGAACTCCGCCATGCCCCCGGGGACGATCTGCCAGTTTAGGCCCCAGCGATCCTTGCACCAGCCGCACTGGCTCTCGGCACCGCCGTCGGCGGTCAGGGCGCCCCACAGGTAGTCGATCTCGGCCTGGTCGGCGCAGTCCACCTGCAGCGACATGGCCTCGGTGAACGGAAACTCCGGGCCGCCGTTGATCGCGACGAAGCGCTGGCCGGCGAGCTCGAACTCGACGGTCATGACCGTGCCCGCCTCGCCGGGCGAGTTCTCGGGATAGCGCGCCACGCTGACGACGCGTGAGTCCTTGAACAGCGACGTGTAGAACGCCACCGCCTCCTCGGCCTGACCGTCGAACCACAGGTTGGTGATGATCTTCTGCGCCATCGTTGCTCCTCCTCGGGATCGTCCTCACCGAGGCAGACGACGAACACGAGGACAACTCATCGGCCTCGCCGGCCCCGCCCGGCTCTTCCGCACACCACCTGAGGGTGCGTACAGTCCGCCGATGGACACGCTTCCGGCACTCCTCCGGAACCTCCCCGCATCATTCTGGAACGTGCCGTGGGACGCCGACCGCTATCCCGGTGCGGTGCCGCGCCACGAGCTCGCCCTCGGCGCCGACGACAACCTGTTCGCCTACGAGCTGCTCGGGCACTTCGGCAAGCGCATCCCCGACCTGCGCTCGGCCGAGCTCTGGCTCGACACCGGGTGGACCAGGGTCGTGCTGGCCGGCCAGCCTCTCGACCTGGTGCTGTTTCACGACCGCCAGCAGGCGTTCGGCGCGCACTGCGGCGTCGTCTGCAGCCCGACCGAGGTGGTGCACCTCTGCAAGGAGGTGGGCAGACCCGCGGTCTGGACCTTCGAGCAGTTCGCCGCGACGCCGCGCTACGGCCACCTGGTCGGTTACAAGCGGCCGCTCTAACCCGGCGGCGGACCGAGGTACCCGACCACGTCGAGCACCAGGTCGGTGTCCGCCGAGTAGGCGTTGATCACCAGCTCGGCCTGCGACAGGGGTACGACGACCAGACCGGTGACGCTTCGGTGCGCGATCAGGTTGAGCGCCGTCGTCGTGGCCTCCTGGCCGACCGTCGTCAGCCTGACGAACCCAGCCCGGGACGGGTCGACGGCCGACGCGTC
>JAWWOJ010000114.1:0-3219 GCA_033851885.1 Frankiales bacterium
GGGTCGGCTCGTCGTCTGAGCACGCGTCGTGCTGGAAGTCGCACCGAGGCCGGAACGGGCACCCGGTGGGTCGTTCCGACGGCGCCGACGGCTGGCCGGGGATCGGCTGCAGCTCACCCCGGCGCACCCCGGGCACAGGAAGCGCCCGGAGCAGGGCGGCCGTGTAAGGGTGCCTGGGGGCTGAGAGAACGGTCTCTGCCGGGCCGCTCTCGACGATCCGTCCGGCGTACATCACCGCGATCTCGTCGGCCATCCGCTCGGCGACTCCGACGTCGTGCGTCACCAGCAGCGTGGCCATGCCGAAGCGGCTCTGCAGGTCTTGGAAGAGATCGAGGATCTGCGCCTGCACCGTGACGTCGAGCGCGGTCGTCGGCTCGTCAGCGATGAGCACCTCCGGATCGCAGGCGATCGCGATGGCGATCGCAACCCGCTGCCGCATGCCGCCCGAGAGCTCGTGCGCGTAGGAGCCCGCGACCCGTGCCGGGTCGGGGATGCCGACCCGGTTGAGGAGCTCGAGGGTGCGGCTCGTGCGTTCTTGCCGCGTCCCCACGATGTGATGCACGCGCAGCACCTCGCTGATCTGTGACCCGATCCTGCGCAGCGGGCTCAGCGCACCCGCCGGGTCCTGCGGGACGAGGGCGATCCGCTTGCCGCGTCGTCGGATCACGTCGGCAACCGGCAGCGTCAGCAGCTCCTCGTCACCGAGCTGCACCGAGCCGCCGATGACCGCCCGCTCCGGGGTGAGGCGCATGAGCGACCGAGCGGTCACTGACTTGCCGCAGCCGCTCTCGCCGAGCAGGACCAGGGTGCGACCGGCGCGCAGGTCGAAGCTGACGCCGCGGACCACCTCGGTGGTCGTCGCACCGTGACGGAAGCCCGTGGTGAGGTTGGCGACGCGCAGGACGGTCTGGTCGGCGCTCGGACGCAGGGTCTCGACCAGGGGCGGCCTGGTCTTGCTGAAGGTGCTCACGGGGTGGCTCCTCGCTGACGGACGTCGAGCTCGATCCGCAGGCGGTCGCCGAGCGCGTTGAACAGGAGGGCGACGAGCAGGATCGCCAGTGCCGGCGCCAGCGCGACCGCGGGTGCCCGGAAGAAGTAGTTGCGGGCGTCGTTGAGCATCAGCCCCCACTCAGCGGTCGGCGGCGAAGCGCCGAGCCCGAGGAAGCTGAGGCCCGCGGCGTCGACGATCGACAGGCCGATCAGCGTCGTGCAGTACACGACGAGGGGTGCCCGGATGTTCGGGACCACGTGGCGCACGGCGATGACGAACCGCGACGCGCCGCTGCACTCGGCGACCTTCATGAACGCGGCACTGCGCAACGCGACGACCTCCGCCTCGACGATGCGGGCGACCGGTGGGATGAGGACGATCGAGAGCGCGATGATCGCGTTCTTGATGCTCGGGCCCAGGGCCGCGGCGACGCCGATCGCGAGCAGGATCGAGGGAAAGCTGTAGAAGACGTCGAGCGTCCGCATGATGAGCGTGTTCACCAGCCGCGACGCCAGGCCGGCGCACAGGCCGACGGCCGATCCGATCGTCCCGGCGATGAGCACCGGGATGATCCCGGTCATCAGCGACAGTCGGGTGCCGAGGATGAGGCGGCTGAGGACGTCGCGGCCCTGGCCGTCGGTGCCGAGCAGGTGGCCGGGTGTGCCGAAGCCGAGCAGCCGGTTCGCCGTGTCACCTTCGGTGGCGCTGTACGGCGCGATCAGGCCGCCGAACGCGACCGCGACCAGCAGGAGCACGACCAGTCCCAGCAGCACCTGGGTCGACAGCGCCCAGGCTGGTCGTCTGCGCGAGCGGAGCCCGGAGGTGAGGACCGCCATCGTGGTCATGCCGTCACCCCCGACGCGCGGACCCGCGGGTCGAGCACTGCGCGCGCCACGTCGACGACGAGGTTGATGACGACGAAGGCCAGTGCCGAGACGAGCACACCGGCCTGGATCACCGGGTAGTCCCGCTTGGAGATGGACTGGTAGACCAGCTGCCCGATGCCTGGCCACGCGAAGACCACCTCGACGAAGACCACACCGCCGAGCAGGTAGCCGATCTGCAGACCGCTGATGGTGAGCAGCGAGGCCAGGCTGCCGTGCAGGATGTGGCGTCGGACGGTCCACTCCGACAGGCCTCGCGCTCTCAGGTTCTCGACGTAGGGCTCCTGGCTCTCCTCGGCCAGCGTGGCCGAGAACATCCGCGCGATGATGCCGGTCGGGATCGCCGCCGCAGTGAGCCCTGGAAGCACGAGGTGGTGCAGCAGCGACGTGGTGGACCCGGGCGACAGAACGTCGCGCATGCCACCGGCGGGGAACCACGAGAGGTCAGCCGCGAAGACGACGATGAAGATGACACCCAGTGAGTACTGCGGCATCGAGACCGAGGCCAGGGACACGATCGAGGACAGCATCCGTGACAGGCGGCTGCGGCTGAAGGTGATGGTCATCGCCAGGACTGCACCGAGCGCCAGGGCGATGAATGCGGCGAAGGCCGTCAGCGTCAGGGTGTTGGAGAAGGCCGTGGTGACGATGCCGGTGACGTCCCGCTGCTGGCTGATCGAAGCACCGAGGTCACCCTGCAGCGCGTGCCCGAGCCAGACGACGTACTGAACCGGCAGCGGCTTGTCGAGGCCGTACTGCTTGGTCATGAGGGCACGGGTCTCCGGTGTCGCGTGCGCACCGACGAGCGTGGAGATGGGATCTCCGGGGACGAGCTGCACCGTGAAGAACACGATGACGGAGACTCCGATGAGGATGGGCACTGTCAGCAGGAGCCGCTGCCCGAGGTAGCGCTTCATGCCGCGGACTCTTTGCGTGCCAGGTGTCCGTCGGGTTTCCGATGACGTCAATCAACTGTTAAGCCACCTGACCACGTCGGTCCGGGGCCTGCGCGTGCACGACTCCCAGCACTTCCGCCACCTCCGAAGCCAAGGAGGGTCTCACCAACGGCGGATAGCTCACGAACGGTGCTTCCTCGACACCGCAAGGGAACCGGTGGCGGAACCGGCCGATCCCGCCGGGCGCCGACGAGGACAACTGGCGTAACTTGGTGGCTACCGCCGAGCGCCGCGCGGCCGGGCTGCGACTGCTTGAGTGCCCCCATCACTCAGGACCTGCACCTCGCTCCCGCGAGGGCCACCCGGTTGCCCCCCCAGCTTTCGATCTGGTTGGGGCTGCTCGTGCTGTGGGTCGGGTGGGGCTCGGTCTACGCGGCGATGTCGGAGT
>JAWWOJ010000157.1:0-2523 GCA_033851885.1 Frankiales bacterium
TCCAAGGTGCGTTCGCCCGGGATCGAGACGCCTTCGTCCCGTTTCATGACCCACACGTCTCTGTCAGGGCTCGATTGGCCGGGCTTGGCCGGTCGGCTCGTCGTCGGTTGGGTTCCCGCGGCCAGTAAGGGCTACCGGCACACCGGCCGACGAGTTCACATACCTGTCACACGATTGGTTCTCCCGGGCAACCTGCTGCGGGTTCACTGATCCACGACTCGCCCGACAGGGCGGGGCGCGTCTAGGGTTCCGCCTCCCGACTGGGGAGGGCTGGTCCGAGAGACGAGGCGGGTGCAGGCTGCCCGTTCCACGGCGGGAGAAAAGCCCGGGAGGCCGATAGGCCCCGGGCTGCGCTGCGCGGGGCCTCCACACAGGGAGGCTGACGTGCTCGTGGCCCACGACGTGCCCGGTGGCGCCGCCTGGTCGGTGCGCGTCCGTGCCGGGAGAGAGCTGCGCTGCACGGCGCTGGGCCCGGACGCCAACCTGAGCCTGCTGCTGCTCAGGGCCGACGACCCGCTCGACCGCCTCAACGTGCCGGACACCCTGAAGGCCCAGATGAGTGCGTGCGTGCGCGCTCCGATGGTCCTGATGTCCGACCGCGGGATCGGGCTCGCGACCGTCACCGGGTCCAGCCTCGACTGGCACGACGCGCTCTGCGGTCACAGCACCGACACCCAGGTCGCGCCGTTCGGTCACACGTCCTATCAGGAGGTCCGCAACGAGCGCAGGGTCTCGGCGCGAGCCGGCCTGCTCAGCGAGCTGCGCAAGCACGGGCGCGACCGCGCTGACCTGCACGGCTCGGTCAACCTCTTCAGCAAGGTCGCCCTCGACGACAGCGGTGGTCTCGAACTGGTACCGGGCTGGTCCGCCGAGGGCGACTGGGTGACGCTGCGCAGCGAGGTCGAGCTGCTGGTCCTCATGTCGACCTCGATCCACCCGCTCGCGACCACGTGGGCTCCGCCGCCGGTGCGGGTGGAGATCTCCGAAGCACCCGCCGACGAGACAGCGCGGCTGTTCCGCGACGAGAGCGCCCGTGCCCTCGAGCAGGCCGCGCGGGCCGTCGTATGACAGTCGTCCCCGCGGGCGAGGGCTTCGTCGGGCTGGTCCGAGCCGGCGGCACCGTGCAGATCATCGACCTCGAGGGCAACCAGGCCGCCGACACCCTGCTCTACGACGCGCACGACCTCGACAACCGATACAGCGCGTTCGACACGATCCGAGAGCAGCGCAGCGCCTACCTCACGACCGGATCGCAGCTGCTCTCGACCGAGCTCGACGTGCTCATGACGGTGACAGCCGACACGGTCGGTCGTCACGACACCATCGGCGGTGCCTGCTCCCAGGAGTCCAATGTGCTCCGCTACGGCGAGCACACCAGGCACATGCACGCCTGCCGCGAGACCTTCCTGCGCACCGGGGCGCAGGTCGGGATCGGTGCCCGTCAGCTCACGCACAACATCAACTTCTTCATGAACGTGCCCGTCACGTCCGACGGCGGCCTCAGCTTTGCCGACGGACTCTCGAGCCCGGGCCAGTACGTCGTGCTCACCGCGCACCGTGACGTGTTCGTGCTGATCAGCAACTGCCCTCAGCTCAACAACCCCTGCAACGGCTGGAATCCCACCCCGATCCAGGTGGTCGTGCGGGAGCCCGCGTGACGCCGATGGCACTGCGCACGGCGACGGTCCGCGTGGTGGAGCCCGGCCTGCAGACGACCGTCCAGGAGCTGCCCGGACGGCAGGGACTGTGGGACGTCGGCGTGCCTCCCTCCGGCGCGTGGGATGACCTGTCATTCGCCCTGGCCAACCTGGCCGTCGGCAACGACCGCAGAGCGGCCGGCATCGAGGCCGTGGTGACCGGGCCGACGCTGGTCTTCTCCCAGCGCTCCCTGATCTGCCTCGCGGGAGCCGTCTCCGAAGCCCGACTCGACGGCGCCCCCGTTCGAGCCGGCATCGTCACCGTCGTCCCTCCCGGCGGCGTGCTCGAGATGGGGGCGCTGCGCGGACCCGGCATGCGCGGGTACCTGTGCGTCGCCGGCGGCCTCGACGTCCCTCTCGCCCTCGGCTCCCGCGCCACCTTCCTGCTGGGCAAGATCGGGGGGTACGACGGCAGGGCGCTCGCCGCCGGCGACGAGCTCCCACTCGGGAGTGCGGAGAACACCGCGGCTCCGCTCGACGTCCTGCCCCTCTTGCCTGAGGCGACCGGCAGCTGGGTGCTGCGGGTCCTGCCCGGACCGCACGGCGCACCGGAGCACCTCACCGAACAGGGTGTCCACGATCTGTTCGCGGCGCCTTGGGTCGTCGACCATCGCGCCGACCGGACGGGCATCCGGCTGCTCGGGCCGCGCCCCGGCTGGGCCCGTACCGACGGAGGCGAAGCGGGCCTGCACCCGTCCAACATCCACGACAGCGCCTACCCCGTCGGCGGCATCATGCTGTCGGGCGACACCCCCGTGATCGTCGGCCCGGACGGCCCGTCGCTGGGCGGCTTCGTGGTGCCCTGTGCCGTGGTCCGCGCCGACCT
>JAWWOJ010000164.1:0-2690 GCA_033851885.1 Frankiales bacterium
CTGGCTCAGGCTCGCAGGTAGTCGAGGAAGCGCGCCCGCAGCAACGGCTCGTCGTCGCCGAGGCCCTTTCCCATCAGCTCCCGCGCGAGCTCGACCAGCTCGACCAGGCTGCCGGTGAGGCCGCCGCCCGAACCGTCTTCCGCGGCAAGCGCCCGGGACGCCCGCAGGTGCTTCGTCAGGTCCCAGAAGAAGTGCACGTCATGGGCTGCCTGCGCCTTGTCGAACGCACGCCGGCGCAGCTCTTCGGTCGTCAGCTCTTCCAGGTCCTGAGTCACGTGGGCACCCTATGCCGGAGGGCACCAGACATGGGAGCGTGCGGGCACTATCGGGAGCGCCATCAGGAGGGGCAGTTCCATGACGGTCATCACTGCCTGGCGGTGAGCATGCAGAACGGCGGCGTCGGCACCGGCACCGTAATGAGGGGCGACACCCTACGCAGCTATGCCGCCGAGGCCGGGTTCGCCACCGTTGAGGTGCTCGACGTCGAGCACCCGCAGTTCGTGCTGTACCGGCTCTCCTGACCGTCGAGACGACGACGCCGGCTACCGAGGATCCGGCCGGTCGACGTTCCAGTGTCGAGCGACGCTGGCGAGCCATTGCCCGTCGCCGCGGGGCAGCAGACTGAAGCGACTGATCACGCGCTGGCCACCCTGGTGGTCGCCGTACAGAACATCGACGATCAGTCGCTCTCGCGCCGTGATGGCCGCGGTCGCCGAGTCCCAATCGGGATCGGCGGTGTCCCGGATTGCCCCCTGCCAGAAGCCGTAGTCACCGGCCGGAATGTAGAGATCCCGCGTCAGCCTTCGGAACGAATCGACGGCGGGGCGGTCAGCCGACATCGCGTCCCGGCTGGGGGGCTCGATGCGCCAGCCGTGCAGCACTGCGATTCCACTGCCGGCATTGCGCAAGGACAACGTCAGGTAGATGGCCTCCGGCGTGACTTCGGCCGTTCCGCCGCCCCCCGGCGCGCTGACGAAGTGATTGTCGGCGAAGCCCACCTTGACCTGCCCGTCGTCGGGCCGCGACGGCATCAACAACGGCCGGACACTCGCCAGTAGCGAATCCTCCGCAACCCGCGCGGCCCGGTTCGCCGAACGGACCGACGCGAACGTCGCCAACGCAAGGACAAGAGTCCCGACTGCCGTCGCGAGAGCCGACACCGTCACCCAGTCCATGCGCGGCACCCTACGACTGACGCTAGGCAACAAGCTCTTCGGGGAGTTCGACCGGTGATAGCCGGTGCGGAGCCGCGAAGATCCCAGGACTGTCCGAGGATCGGAGTCAGCCGCGCTCGTTGACGTCGTCCAGTGAGGAGCGCGGTGTGCGGCAGGCCCGCTCGAGAAGCAACGCCGTCACGACCAGCGCCACCGCAGCGGCTGCCGAGAGGCCGGAGACACGGGCGTCGGCGCTGTACGTCGCCACCTCCCCGCGACGCCCGAAGGTCCATACGAAGATCCCGCCGTACACACCCGCCACCAGCGAGCCACCAAGCGAGGAGGCTTTCGCGAGCACCGCCGCGCGCGCGATCTGCATCGGATGCAGCGGGCGACCCGTCGGCCGCCGGCCGCGGACCTTCCCGCGCACGACAAGAGCCATCCCCGCCTCGACCAGCGCAAGCAGTGCAAGGCTCACCGGGGCGAGTGCGGGCAACGGCGGGAGCCGCGAGTACGACGTCTCGGCCAACAGGTAACCGGCAGCCGTCGTGACGAGCAGCGCCAGCAGCAGCACCGGAAGTCGCGTCGGCCTCACGGTCGAACCACGGTCACCGACACGTCCGAAAACGCGAGCCCGATCGGGGCGTCCGGCTTGTGCACCGTCAGCTCGACCTCGAACACCAGCGGGTGCGACAGGCAGACCGCGGCGAGCCGATCAGCGAGCTTCTCCAACAGGTCATAGGGCTCGCCGGAGACGACCGCAGCGAGCCGTGTCGCCAGCTCCCCGTAGTCGACAGTGTCGGCGAGTGCGTCGCTGGCTGCGGCCACCCGGGTGTCGAGGTGCAGCACGGCATCGACGACGAAGTCCTGACCGTCGCGTCGTTCCTGTGGCAGCACGCCATGGTGCCCCCGGACGCGCAGCCCCGACAGCGTGATCCGGTCAGTCATTCTCGGCGTCCTCGTCCTCGAAGGTCCCCATCACGGGCGACCCGTGGTGGACCTGAAGCCGCCACCCGTCGGCGCGGCGTCGGAAGACGTTCGTCGCAACCACCTGTCCCGACGAGCCCTCCTGACTGACGGCCGTGAGGATGTTCTCGGTGCAGGTGACGACGGCGGTGTCGCCGTCGACGCGGACGTCGACGTCGGTGAGGAAGAACTGGATGTACGGCGTGTTCGCCATGATGGCTGAGAACGACCGCAGCACCTGCCCGCGGCCCCGGAGCATCGGCCAACCCGGATGGACGCACACCACGGCGTCGGGGTCCGCGTCATCCCAGACCGTCGCCATCCGGTCGACATCCGCGCTCTCGAGTGCCTCGTAGAGAGCGGTGTTGGCGGCCTCCACGTCGGCCGTCATGTGGGCCCCATCTCGGCAACAACCCGGACCGCATCGGCACTCGAGGCGACGTCGTGCACGCGGACGCCCCACGCGCCGGCCTGCGCCGCGAGAACGCTGACGGCGGCGGTGGCCGCATCGCGATCGGCTGCGGGCCTCCCGTCGAGCAGCACGCCGAGGAAGGCTTTCCGGGATGCACC
>JAWWOJ010000172.1:0-2514 GCA_033851885.1 Frankiales bacterium
TCGCGGCGTCGGAGGTCAGGGCGGGCTTGCCGTTGGCGTCGACCAGCTCGCCGCCGTAACCGGTGAGCCGGTTGATGAACGAGCAGCCGAGGATCATCGGAACCTGTTGGCCGGAGACGATCGCGCCGTATGCCGAGCCGTGCGCGTCGGTGGTGATCTTGGCCGACACGGCGTCGTACTCGTCCCAGGTCCTCGGCGGTTCGACCTTGTAGCGGTCCAGCAAATCGGCGTTGTAGAACAGGATGTGGACGTCCCCGTCATAGGGCAGGCCGTAGCGCTTGCCACCAAGCAGGGTGTACGGGTCGTAGACCGACGGCAGGTAACCGGCCACGTCGATCTTGTCCTTGTTGGTGTCGATCCACTCGGTGAGATCGGTCAGGGCGCCGGCGTCGACGAGATCACCCAGGCCGAAGTAGAAGTAGTCGAAGACGTCGAATTCGCCGGTGCCGCTTTGCACGTCTAGGATCTGCTTGCTGGTCAGCTGGTCATACGGGGCGGCGGTCACGTCGAGGTCGCCGCCCGAGGCCGCCTTCCATGCCGGCGCCAGCACGTCGCGGAACGACGTGACGTGCGGCTGGTTGACCAGCAGCTTGAGCGTGACGCCGTCGAACTTGCCCGATGTCGGCGCATTCCCCGCCAAGGCGCGGGCACCGTCGGAGGAACCGCAGGCAGCCAGCACCGGGCCAAGGACCGCAGCCCCGCCAGCCAGACCGATCAATTGCAGCGCGCGGCGTCGTGAAAACGCGGAAGTAGTCACGACCTCTGAAGCTATAAAGCCGCGGCCACCGGGGGCGAGGTAAAAACTCATCGCGATCACTAGCCGTGGTCGTCGTTCCGCTCCGCCTGCAGGTGAAGGCCGCAAACCGGGCGCGGTACCGTGGAACGATGTCCACTACACGGCGTAGGAGGCCAGCACTCATCCTGCTGGTCATCGTCGCCGCGGCCGGCTGCCTTGGCCTGGCCTGGTGGCAGTGGACCCGCTACGAGTCGGCCTCGGGCACCTTCCAGAACCTGGGCTACGCCCTGCAGTGGCCGATGTTCGCGGCGTTCTGCTTCTACGGCTACTACAAGTTCGTCCGTTACGAAGAAGCCCCGCCCTCAAGGGCCGCAAAGGACGAGCAGACCGAGATCCCGGCCGGCGTGCTGCCCGAAAGGCCGAAGCCCGCAACGCCATCCGGAGACGACCGAGCGCTCACCGAATACAACGCGTACCTGGCCGAGCTCGCCAAGTCCGACGCCACCTCCGAAACCGCCGACGACAGGACCACCCCATGACCAGTCCGGATCCCGAAGCGCCCGTCGAGCGGCCGGAAGCCAACGACGCGGCGCCCGCCGCACCGCAGAAGGAGACCGTCCGCAAGGCCTTGCTCGGCTACCGCGTGATGGCGTGGACGACCGGTGTCTGGCTGATCGCACTGTGCTACGAGGTGGTGCTGAAGTACGTCGTCCAGGTCGACGATCCGCCCAGCTGGATCGGCGTGGTGCACGGCTGGGTGTACTTCGTCTACCTGCTCTTCACCGCGAACCTGGCGGTCAAGGTCCGCTGGCCGATCGGCAAGACCATCGGCGTGCTGCTGGCGGGCACCATCCCGCTGCTCGGCATCATCGTCGAGCACTTCCAGACCCGGAACATCAAGGCGCAGTTCGGCTTATAGCGCCGGGCAACAGGTCACTCGGCGGCCAGCGCGCGCAGCGCGGGCACCAGCAGCGTCAGCGCCCGCCCCCGATGCGATGCCGCGTCCTTCTCCGCCGGAGTCAGTTCGGCGGCAGAGCGTGAAGACCCGAGCGGCACGAACACCGGGTCGTAACCGAACCCGCCGTCCCCGCGGGGTTCGCGCGCCACCACACCCGGCCATTCCCCCCGCACCACGGTCTCGCCCGCCGTGGACACCAGTGCGCACGCCGAGACGAACGCCGCCCCGCGACGCGAATCGGGGACGTCGCCGAGTTGCCCCAACAACAACCTGAGATTCGCCAGGTCGTCGCCGTGGGCACCGGACCAGCGGGCCGACAACACGCCCGGCATGCCGTTCAGCGCGTCCACCGCAAGCCCGGAGTCGTCTGCCACGGCGGGCACACCGGTCGCACGGAACGCATCGCGCGCCTTGGCCAACGCGTTCTCCTCGAACGTGGCACCCGTCTCGGGCGCCTCGTCGAAGGCCGGAACGTCGTCCAACGACAACAAGCGCAGACCCGACACCCCCGCGGCGTCCAGCACCCGATGTAGTTCGGCCAGCTTCTTGAGGTTGCGACTGGCCACCAGCAGGTCGGTCAGCTCCCGAACCCCTTCTTGGCCGGAGTGGACGGCTCGGGCAGCACGCCGGGGTACGGCAACTCGAGCGCCTCCTGCTGAATCACGAAGATCTGCTCGCACGCGCCGAGGGCGGCGTCGAGCATCTTGTCCAGGGTCGAGCGGGGGAACGTCGCCCCCTCACCCGTGCCCTGGATCTCGACCAGAGTGCCGGTGTCGGTGGCGACGACGTTCATGTCCACCTCGGCGCGCGAGTCCTCGGT
>JAWWOJ010000177.1:0-2506 GCA_033851885.1 Frankiales bacterium
GACGGCGAGCTGTTCGGCGTCGACGCCCTGCTGGTGCAGGAGGTCAGCCGCCACCTTGCGCTGACCCCCGTACCGCTGGCCCCGCACGCAGTGGGTGGGGTCATGAACCTGCGCGGCGAGGTCGTCACGGCACTCGACCTGCGGCGTCTGCTCGGTCGTCCCGACCGGGCCGCCGGCGACAAGCCGATGAACGTGGTGCTGCGCAACGAGGGGGGCTCGGTCAGCCTGCTCGTCGACCACATCGAGTCGGTGGAAGACGTCGAGGACGAGACCTTCGAGCCGATCCCGGACACGGTCACCGGCGCGGCCAGGGAGTTCCTCAGCGGGGCGTACAAGCTGCCCGATGGGCTGCTGCTCACGCTCGACGTCCCGCGGGTGCTCGATCCACGACCCGCGTGACCTGCCTTGCCGCTGGCTCTCACGTTTTCCCGCACCACGCCGACAACAACAAGTAGCAACGACGCCAGGCCGGACCTCCGGCCAGGAACAGACAGGGACGGACATGCGAGCACTGGTACTCGACGACTCTCGGGCAATGCGGATGATCCTTGGCCGCATCCTGCGCGAGGTGGGCTTCGAGGTGACGGAGGCCGCCGACGGGCGCGAGGGCTTGGACATGCTCACGCACATGGCCGTCCCCGACCTCGCCCTCATCGACTGGAACATGCCGGTCATGGACGGGCTGACCTTCGTCAAGGAGGTCCGCGCGGTCGAGGCGTACTCCAGCATGACGCTGATGATGGTCACCACCGAGAGCGAGCAGAGCCAGATCGTCCGCGCCCTTGCGGCCGGCGCTCACGAGTACGTCATCAAACCCTTTACCAGTGAGGCGATCGTCGACAAGCTCAGCCTTCTCGGCCTTGCGAGTGTGTGACCATGCCCACCATCAAGGTGCTCGTGGTCGACGACTCGGTCGTCGCACGGCGACTGGTCACCACAGCCCTCTCCGCTGACCCCGAGATCGAGGTCGTCGGCACCGCGTCGTCGGGCCGGCTCGCGCTCGACAAGATCGGCCAGCTGAACCCCGATCTGGTCACCCTCGACATCGAGATGCCCGACATGGACGGGCTCGAGACGCTCAAGGAGCTGCGCCGCCGGCACGCCAAGCTGCCGGTCGTCATGTTCAGCTCGCTGACCGAGCGCGGCGCCGCGATCACCCTCGACGCGCTGACCTTCGGCGCCAACGACTACGTCTGCAAGCCGGCCAAGGTCTCGTCCCCTGACGAGGCGATGGCCAACGTCCGCGACCAGCTGATCCCGAAGATCAAGGCCCTCACCATCGGCCGTTCGGGACCGGCAGCGATCGGTCGCCCGGTCGCCAGTGCCGCCGCTCTTCCGGTCGCCGCCCGGCCGCGGGTGGCGATGCCGTCGATCGGTGCGGAGCCCACCGGCGCGGTCGACATCATCGCGATCGGCGCCTCCACCGGCGGTCCGGACGCGCTGGCCTCGATCCTGGCCAAGCTGCCCGCCGACTTCCCGGTGCCGGTCGTCATCGTCCAGCACATGCCCCCGTTGTTCACCCGGTTGTTCGCCCAGCGGCTCAACACCGCGTCGGCGGTCACCGTACGGGAAGCTCGGAACGGCGACATCCTTGAGCCCGGCACCGTACTGATCGCCCCCGGCGACTTCCACCTCTCGCTCAAGCGCGACGGTCTGATCGTGCGCGCCGTCACGCACCAGGAGGGCCCGGAGAACTGGGTCCGCCCAGCCGTGGACGTGCTGTTCCGTTCCGTCGCCGAGGTGTACGCGGAGCGGGCGCTCGGCGTCGTGCTCACCGGCATGGGCCAGGACGGCATCCGCGGCGTCGAGCGAATGGTCGAGGCGGGAGCCCAGATCGTGGTTCAGGATGAGGCCTCGTCCGTGGTGTGGGGCATGCCGGGGGTCGTGGCCAACGCCGGCCTCGCGCACCGGGTCCTGCCGCTGCCCGAGGTCGCGCCCCACGTCATCGCCGTCGCCTCCCGTACCCGCAACCTTGCCTCGACGCGCGCCGGTGCAGGTGCTGGCCGATGAGCGTCGGAGCCAGCGATTTCGACTACATCGCGCAGCTGGTCTGGCGCCGTTCGGCCATCGTTCTCGAACCAGGCAAGGAATACCTGGTCGAGTCGCGGCTGACCCCGATCGTCCGCAGGACCGGCGGCGAGCAGATCTCCGACCTGGTGGCGAGACTGCAGTCGCAGCCGGAGAACCAGCTGCACACCGAGGTCGTCGACGCCATGACGACCAACGAGACCTCGTGGTTCCGTGATCGGCTGCCGTTCGACGCCTTGGCCTCGCACATCCTGCCGGAGCTGTTGAGCAAGCGGGCCAGGGAGCGCCGGATCACCATCTGGTCGGCCGGCTGCTCGAGCGGCCAGGAGCCGTACAGCATGGCCATGATTCTCGGCAACGCCCTGTCGATGCATCCCGGTTGGGCGACGCAGATCATCGCGACCGACCTCTCCGAGGAGATGCTGGCCAAGGCCAAGCGCGCCCGGTACGGGCAGCTCGAGGTCAACCGTGGCCTGCC
>JAWWOJ010000189.1:0-3063 GCA_033851885.1 Frankiales bacterium
ACGGGCAAGGCGTCAGCGCGGGTCGACACCCTGCGACGGCAGGTCGAGATCAGGGTGCCGCACAGCGTCTGGAACCCCGGCACGACCAAGGTCCGCACCACGGTCGGCGTCGGCCTGTGGGACGTCAGTGCCGGCCGCTACCTCGCACCGGCGCCAGGGGCGGCGACAGCCACCACGCCCGGCGGCGGTCCCGGCACCGCGATCGTCAACGTCGGTCCCCGCACGGCCGAGCCGCAGCCCTTCATCGTCGGCGCCACGATGGCCGACACCGCCGCAGGTGCAGCTGCCACGACGGCGTTCTGGCGTGACCGCAGCCAGTCGATGCAGCTGACCCGTGGCGATGTGACGCCGTTCGCCTCCGAGGTCGACTTCGGCAAGCTGCGGCGCCACGTGCACGACGACAGCGGGGTGCCGGTCACCGGGCCGATCGACCGCCTCTTCGCCAGCCACTACTCCTACGGCCAGGGGCTCGACCCGACCCGCGTCTGCTTCGACCTGGCCTCGAGCTTCGCCGCCGGTGCGGCCTGCAAGGGCTCCCTCGTCGGGCAGCTGCAGCCCTACTCGCTCTACGTCCCGGCCAAGAAGCCCGCCGCCCGCGGCTACGGCATGACCCTGCTGCTGCACTCGCTGTCCGCCAACTACAACCAGTACGCCGCGACGCACAACCAGTCCCAGCTCGGTGACCGCGGCACCGGCTCGCTGGTGCTCACCCCCGCCGGTCGCGGCCCCGACGGCTTCTACGCCGGTACGCCGGAAGCGGACACCTTCGAGGCCTGGGCGGACGTCGCCCGGCACTACCGCCTCGACCCGTCGTGGACGACCGTCAGCGGCTACTCGATGGGCGGCTTCGGCACGTTCCGCATGCTTGCTCGCTGGCCCGATCTGTTCAGCCGCGGCTTCTCCGTCGTGGGCGCCCCCGGCTCGGTCGCCGACCAGCTGGCGTCGCTGCGCAACACCCCGCTGCTGTCCTGGAACTCCACTGAGGACGAGCTGGTCAACATCAGCACGACCAAGGCCACGATTGACTCCCTGACGAGGGCCGGAGTGCGGTTCGAGGAGCACCTGCACCTCACCGCCGACCACCTGACACTGGCCGCCAACGACGAGTACGCCCCCGGTGCCGCCTGGCTCGGCCAGGACACGGTCGACCGCAACCCCTTCCACGTCACCTTCGTCGTCGACCCGTCCGAGGACGCGAAGGCGGCGACCGTCGTGGCCGACCACGCCTACTGGCTGTCCGGCCTGCGCGGCCACGGGACGGTCGACGCTGTCTCCACGGGCTTCGGCCACGGCGACGCGGTCCTCAATCCCGTGATCGACGGTGCGGGCGTGCTGACGGGCGGCGAGATCCCCGCGCTGGCCTATGAGTCGGAGAGCCGGACCTGGGGGCCGCTCCGGTCGCTGCTGAAGAGCAACTCCTTGTTGCTCAAGGCCAACGGGATCACGGCGGTCACGATCGACGCCGCCCGCGCCCGCCTCACCTGTGACGCCGTGTTCTGGGTCAGGACCAACGTGCCGATGAAGGTCACCTTCTGCGGGAAGACCCGCACCTACCGCTGACGCCGGCTGAGCTCGAAGACCTTGATGTAGCGGTCGGTGCGCTCCTCGTACTTCGCGAAGTTGGGCCAGGTGTCGAGCATGGTCGGCCAGACCGTCGCGCGCTCCTCGGGCTCGAGCAAGCGGGCCCGCATCGGCGCGGTGCTGCCCTTGAACCGCACGGTGACCTCCGGGTTGGCCTCGAGGTTCTTCACCCAAAGGGGTTCCTGCGGGCCGCCGAAGTAGGAGCCGGCGATGAGGATCGTGTCGCCACGAGGCACGCACAGCAGAGGCGTGCTGCGCGGCAGGCCGCTCTTGCGCCCCACGACGGTGAGCATGAGGTTGGGCAGGCCGGCCACGTCCAGGATCGTCAGCCGGCCCGCCGTACCGCCCTGGATGAGCCTGTCGACGAAGACGATCTGCGGCAGCAGCCTGGGCAGCCACGGGATCGCGCCGATGCGGACCGCGACGGGTGTCAGGACTCCCATGCGCTCGATCCTAGAACGGGTTCTAGTCTTCAGGCGTGCGCTTCGCCATCAGCACCGCCTTCCTGCCCGCCGACCAGCTCGTCGCCATCGCCCGGCGCGCCGACGAGCTCGGCTATCACGCGCTGACGATGCCCGACCACGTGATGGATCTCGAGGAGCTCTCGACGCCCTACCCGTACACGCCTGACGGGGCGCGTCGATGGGGCTTCGACGCCGAGTGGCCCGACCCGTGGGTGCTCATCGGTGCGCTGTCGACCGTCACGACGAGCCTGCGGTTCTTCACCTCCGTCTACATCCCCTCGACCCGCAACCCGTTCCAGGTGGCGAAGTCCGTCGGCACCGCCGCGGTCCTGTCCGGCAACCGCGTCGCCCTCGGCATCGGCATCGGCTGGTGCCGCGAGGAGTTCGCCCTGATGGGCCAGGACTTCTCGACCCGCGGCAAGCGCACCGACGAGGGGATCGCCCTGCTGAAGGCGCTGTGGCAGCCGGGCTGGACGGAGTTCCACGGCGAGTACTACGACGCGCCCAGGATGGTCATGGAGCCCTCCCCCTCAGCGCCCATTCCGGTGTACGTCGGTGGGCTCAGCGAGATCGCCTTCGCGCGGGCCGCGAGGCACCAGGGCTGGGTCGGCGACCTCTACACGATCGACGAGGCTGGCCGGCACGCCGCGAGGCTTGCCGAGATCCGTGACGAGATCGGCGCCGAGGGCGACTTCTCCGTCATCACCGCGCTGACCGACGCGTTCCTGCCGGAGCACTTCGCGCGCGCGGAATCCCTTGGTGTCACGGATGTCTGGACGATGCCGTGGGCCTACTACTTCGGCACCGAGTGCACCTTGGAACAGCGCCTCGAAGGCCTCGAGCGCTTCCACGCCGACGTGGTCGCGCCACTCACGGCGTGACGGGGTGCAGCCAGTAGTCGATGGCAATGAGCCCCTTCGGGTGCCGCGCCACGATCGCCTCCAGTTCGGGCGTCGACTGCACCGCCTCGGCATCCACGAGGAGCTGCCCGTCGGGTCCGAAGCTGTGGCCGGATCCG
>JAWWOJ010000203.1:0-3265 GCA_033851885.1 Frankiales bacterium
CAACCGCGGCCGGATGCCAGCCGGGCGTTGTCGATGACGATGGCAGCCGGGCCCTCGATCAGGTTCAGGGTCGACAGCGCCGTCTCGCCGAAGGCCTGCTTGACCGCCGACGACAGCGCCAGCACACCGACGACGGTGCCGCCGTGACCGCGCAGCGGCATCGACAGGAACGTCGCCATCTCGATCCCGCCGCTCAGCTCGTCCGGGTCGTCGACCAGCTTGCCGCCGGCCTGCGCGACGCGGACGTCGAGGGCTGACACGTCGAGCTGCGAGCCACCGTAGGACGACAGTCCCTCGACCGCCGCGGTGAGGAACGCGTCGTAGTGCGCGCGGCCGGTGGGCTGGCCGACGGCGAGGTATGCGGACTTCTCGGCGCCGAGCATGACGGCCGCGAGGTCATAGCCGACGAACCGCTGCAGCACCCCGAGCAGCGCCGCGACCGAGGCCTCGAGGCCGTTCGCAGTGGCCGCGATCGCCATGACGGACTGGGCGACGGAGGACTCGAACAGCTTGCGGTCGAGCAGGTCACAGACCCGCGACAGCACGTCCTCCTCGGTGAGGTCGAGCGGGTCCGGGTTGAGCCGGGCGCGACCGCCGCGGGCGGCCGATGACGCGAGCAGGACCTCCTCGATGGTGCCCGCGAGCTCGGGCGCCTCGAAGTCCTTCGTGAGGTAGCGGTCGACGCCGGCCTGACCCGCCCAGTAGCGGTCGGAGGCGGCGTCCAGCGAGGTCAGCATGATCACGGGGATGTCCGCGGTCTGCCAGTCGTCCTTGAGCAGTCGGGCGGCGATGAACCCCGAGACTCGGGGCATCTGCACATCGAGCACGACGGCGTCCGGCTGCTCCTTGAAGGCGGCCTGGACGGCGCCGATGCCGTCCTCGACCGCGACGACCTCGTGGCCCTCCTTGGTCAGCACCGAGGTGACGATCCGGCGCAGCGTCGGAGAGTCGTCCGCGATCACGATCCGCGCCATCAGCGCCCCACCAGCCTTCGCACCGTCGAGACCAGCTGTTCCTGGTCGAACTCGTTCTTCAGCAGATAGGCAGAGCACCCGGCGTCCATGCCCGCCTGCCGCGCGTGGTCCTCGCCGCGGCTGGTCATGATGACGACCGGGACGTTCTCCCACCCCTTGGTACGGCGGATCGTACGCGTCAGGTCGAAGCCGTCCATGCCCGGCATCTCCACGTCGGAGAGCACCAGGTCAGCGGGGTCGTCCCGCAGCCGCGACGCGCCGTCGAGGCCGTCGACCGCGGTCTCGACGAGGTAGCCCGCGCCCTCGAGGATGACGCGCTCCAGCTCGCGCACCCCCACGGAGTCCTCGACGACCAGGATCCGGGCCCGCTTGCCGACGGGCGCAGCGGCCACGGGCTTCTTCGACACCGAGGTGGCGGTGACAGCGAACGCGCTCGTCCCGACGGCCTGGTCCGCCAGCTCACGCAGGTCCAGCAGGCACACGACGGAGCCGTCGCCGTCGATGGTGGCGCCGGCGATGCAGGGGACCCGGCCGAGGAACGGGCCGAGGTCCTTCACGACCAGCTCCGACTCGCCCTCGAGGCGGTCGACGGCCCACGCGAGCTGCTGGCCGGAAGCATGCCGCACGACGAGCGCGGCGCGGGGTGCCTCGGTCGAGTCGCGGACCAGCCCGAGGGCGGCCCCGAGGTCCAGGAGGGGGACCGAGACGCCGTGCCGCAGCACGACGGGCGCGCCGGCCAGGGTGTGCACCTCGGCGTCGCGCAGGGACAGCGACTCGACGACGCCGGGGACCGGCACGGCGTACCGCTCGCCACCGACCCGCGCGACGAGACAGCGCAGCACACCCAAGGTGACCGGCAGGGTGAGGACGAAGGCAGTGCCGGTGCCGCGTTCGGAGCGCACCTCGACCGAGCCGCCGAGCTCCTCGACGGCGTTGCGCACGACGTCGAGGCCGACGCCGCGGCCGCTCGTCTCGGTCACGATGTCGGAGGTGCTGAAGGCTGGGGCGAACAGCAGCGAGAGCAATGCGGCGCCGACCGGAGGGCTGTCCGCCGGGATCATGCCGAGCAGGACCGCCTTCTCACGGACCGCGTCCTCGTTGACACCAGCGCCGTCGTCGGCGACTTCGATGACGACCGTACCCCCGACCGACCGGGCGCTGACCTGGACGACGGCCTGCTCCGGCTTGCCGGCGGCGAGCCGATCGGAGGGTGCCTCGCAGCCGTGATCGACCGCGTTGATGACGAGGTGCTTCAGGGCGTCGGCGACGCCGTCGAGCACCTGCTTGTCGAGCTCCACGTCGTCACCCGAGACGACAAGCTCGACGTCCTTGCCGGTGCTCTGCGCGACGTCGCGCACGATCCGGGGCAGCGCCGCGAAGACCCGCCGCACCGGCACCATCGCAAGGCCCATCGCGCCGTCGCGGACCAGTGCCATGCCGCCGCGGTGGCTCTCGACGAGCTCGCGGAGGCCGCGCACCGTCCCGGCCATCTCGTCGGAGGCGCCGGCCAGCCGGTGCAGCGCCAGCGCGACGTCCGGCGGCAACGTCGCGGTGTGCTTGTCCGTGGTCTGGCGCAGGATCCCGGCCCAGCGGGCCTGGTCGGCGGCCAGACCGAGCAGCGTCCCGGTGGTCTGCTCGACCCGGCGGGCACCGAGGTCGGCCTCTCCGACGACATCGAGCAGGTCATAGACCTTGGAGGCGGCCACCCGCACGGAGTCGGAAGCCTGCCGGGAGGTCGGGTGATCCTCGAGCGGGAGCGCCTGCTCGGGCACCTCCACGACACCAAGGACCGGTACGTCGCAGGGCTCGGCTCCGGCGACGGCGGCGACGAGGGCGTCGACGACCGGCTGGAGCGCGGCGTCGTCGAGGGAGGTGTCGCCGGGAAGCGCCCGGGAGATGCCGTCACAGGCGGCGAGCAGCAGGTCGACGTGGTCCTTGCGGACCGCGAACCGGCCGTCGCGCAGCGCCCCGAGCAGGTCCTCCATGTTGTGGGCGACGTGCAGCACGCCCTCGAGGCCGAGCATCCGGGCCGAGCCTTTCACCGTGTGGGCGTCCCGGAAGAGCAGCGTGACGACCTGGCGCGGTGACGGGTGCGTCTCGAGCTGCAACAGCCCCGACTGCAACGACGCAAGCCGCTCCTCGACCTCCGCGCGGAAGGTCGCCAGGAGCTCGGGATCGTCCCCCCATGCCGGCATGCGCTAGCTGACCTTGAACCGGGCGATCGACGAACGGAGCCCGGCGGCGAGCTCGTTGAGCTGGGCAGCGGCGGCGGCCGACTGCCGCGAACCCAC
>JAWWOJ010000224.1:0-2951 GCA_033851885.1 Frankiales bacterium
CCGCCGGCCCGGCGACGGTCCACGCGACCCGGGCGTCGTAGGTCTCCCCGTCGTAGAGGTCGGCACCCCGCACCGGACCGGTGCCGGCGGACCACGTCTCGTCGGTGCGGAGCACGTGCCTGCTGCCGTCCTCGCAGGTCACCTCGAGCTGTGCCAGCGCGGCCGTCCGCGCGCCGTAGACGTCGAGGTTGCCCTCGCCGCCGATCCGGCCGCGGTACCAGCCGTCCGCGACCACCAGGGCCAGCTCGTTGCCGCCGGTCCGGAGCAGTCGCGTGACGTCGTAGGTCTGGTAGGTCAGCCGATGCGCATAGCTCGTCCATCCCGGTGCGAGCGCGTCGTCGCTGACCGCGTGTCCGTTGACGGTGGCGGTGTAGATGCCGAGCGAGGTGGCGTAGAGCCGCGCCCGTAGGGGCGGGCTCGGCAGCTCCAGCGCGCTGCTGAACCGCACCGCCGGGCGTGACGGACCTGCGGGTTCCTCCCAGGAGGCGGTGACGAAGCACGCGGTCCAGTCGGCCGCCGAGAGCAGCCCGGTCTCGAGCTCGGTCGGCCGGCTCCAGTCGGACGCCGAGCCGTCGGCACCCCAGACCCGCACCCGGGCCTCGACCCTCGTCCGGGATCCCAGGTCGGCGGCACGCCACGGGACGAGCACCTGCTCGGAGCCCTCGACCCGGCCGCTCGTCCACCGGAGGTCGCCGTCGAGGGCGATCTCGTAGCCCGCCTGCAGCCAGCCGGGCGAGGCCGTCGCGGTCGTCCAGGACAGCCGTGGCCGTCCGGTCCCGATCCCGTGCGGGTCCCGGAGGTGCTCGACCCGCGGCGGGCTCACGACGGGGACGTTCACGGTGCCACCCTTCCGCGGCTGCGGGACGGCCGCATCCCTTACTGACCTACCTAGCGGTCAGAAGGTTAGCCCACTACGCTGCCGTGAAAGTCAGGCGCAACCCCCTCGCACCGCGGAGGCACCATGGGCCCCAGCGCAGCTCGCCGCCGTTCGTTGCCCCGAGCCAGCTGCCTGCTGCTGGCCGTCGGCCTGCTGCTCGCGGTCACCACCAGCAGCCGCGCCGCGGCCCCGATGGGCGAGACCGCTTACTGGTGGCAGGGCGGCGGCTCGGCCGCGCCGGGCGTGCCCGACGGCGGCTTGTACGTCTCCTCGGAGCCCAGCGGGCCGACCGCGGTCTCGGCGCTGCGGCTGCGCAGCCCGCGCGCGACGTCCGACGCGCGGCTGGTGCTGCGGGTGCACTCGCTCCAGATCGGCGACGCCATGACCCTGGTGCTGCTGCCGAGCACGACCGCCTGGGTCCCGGGCGGCCACCAGCCGTGGGACGGCAAGCCCGGATACGACCAGCAGCTGCCGCCGACGACCGGCGTGCTGTCCGCCGACCAGCACACCGTGTCCTTCGACCTGGGCGCGATGGCGCAGGGCGAAACCCGCGACGTCGAGCTGTTGCCCACCCGGGCCTACTCGACCCAGCCAGGCTTCTCTCCCGACGCGCCCTCGCAGACCTTCGACGTCTCCTTCGAGCCGGTGACGGCCGACTCGCTGGTGCTCGCCGCCGCGGCACCAACGGCGGTGCTGACCAGCACCGCCGCGCACCCGGTCACCCGGCGGCCGGGACCAGACATTCTCTACGCCCCCGAGGCCAACGCCCCCCAGCTGGAGAACCGCCCCGGCGGATCGTGGCACGCGAAGCCGTTGCTGGTGTCCGGCGCGGAGGCGTACCGCAACGGTGAGTACCTCTACCAGGGCTTCCTCTACGACGACCACGGAGCCGCCGGCGCCGTCGACCCGAACGACCCGATCACCACGAACTTCCTGTTCGCCGGCAAGGCGGGGACGCTGACCTACCCGACGGACAAGGCGTTCGTGAACAACGCTGCCGACCTGCTCGAGTTCCGGGTCCGGCCGGAGTCGGACGCCACCATCTTCCGCGCGACGTTCACCTCGCTCGTGGACCCGTCGAGGACGGCCTTCACGATCGCGCTCGGCGACTCGCCGACAGCACATGCGTGGCCGGCCGCCGCCGGCGTGAGCTCGCCGGCGAGGCGCTTCGTGACCGTGCACGGCGACACGGCCGAGCTCGTGGACGCGGCGACGGGGACGGCGGTGCGGTCCGGCGCCACGGTGACCGTCGACGCCGCCCGGCACCAGTACGAGGTGCACGTCCCGCACACCGGCTGGGACCCCGGCACCACGGTGCAGCGGATCGCCGTCGGGACAGGGCTCTGGGACGTCGCCGCGGGTCACTACCTGGTGCCTGGTGCCTCGGCCGACGCGACGACCCCGGGCGGGGCCGCACCGTCCAGAGCCGCGCTGTTCGACGTCGGCTTCCGGTTCGCCGAGCCGATGCCGGACTGGAGCCGGATGGGCCTGGCCTACACCATCGCCGACTCAGCGGTGGTCGTGCAGGCCGACCAGAAGTGCTTCTGGCGGGACTGCCAGCAAGCCGCTGCGCTGCGCAGCGGTGACCTCAGCGCGCTGCACGCCGAGGTCGACTTCGGCCGGCTGGCCAAGCGGGTGACCGACGACAGCCAGGTGCCCACCACCGGCTACCTCGACCGCATCCATCCGAGCATCATCAGCTTCGGCCAGGGCATCGACCCGGCGCAGGCCTGCGGCCGGTTCCCGGTCACGTGCCATGGCATGTTCGTCGGCAACCTGCAGCCCTACCAGGTCTATGTCCCGCAGCGGAAGCAGCCAGCGCACGGCTGGGGTCTGACCGTGATGCTGCACGCCTCAGGGGCCAACCAGAACGAGCGGATGGGCAGCCGGATGGAGCCGCAGCTCGCGAACCGCGGCCTCGGATCGATCGTCGTCACGGCACTGGCCCGGGACCCGAACGGCGACTACAGCGACGCCAGCGAGGCGGAGGTCTTCGACACCTGGGCCGACGTCGCGCGGCACTACCCGCTCGATCTCAGCCGGACCGCGGTGGTGGGCTACTCGATGGGCGGTG
>JAWWOJ010000225.1:0-3510 GCA_033851885.1 Frankiales bacterium
GATGGTCGGGGTTGTCCATCAGCCACCAGTCGAGGGAGCGGGCCTCGCTCCACTCCGACTCCTGCGCGAACTCCGAGCCCATGAACAGCAGCTGCTTGCCGGGGTGGGCCCACATGAAGCCGAGGTAGGCGCGCAGGTTGGCGAGCTGCTGCCACCGGTCGCCCGGCATCTTGCGCAGCAACGATCCCTTGCCGTGCACGACCTCGTCGTGGCTGATAGGGAGCACGTAGTTCTCGGAGTAGGCGTAGACCATCGAGAACGTCATCTGGTGGTGGTGGTAGCCGCGGTAGATCGGCTCGTGCTGCATGTACTCGAGCGAGTCGTGCATCCAGCCCATGTTCCACTTGAACCCGAAGCCGAGGCCACCGAGGTGCGTGGGCCGGCTGACCCCCGGCCACGACGTCGACTCCTCGGCGATCGTCATCGCGGAGGGCACCCGCTTGTAGACGGTGGCGTTCATCTCCTGCAGGAACGCTACGGCCTCGAGGTTCTCGCGGCCGCCGTACTCGTTCGGCAGCCAGTCGTCCCGCGAGTAGTCGAGGTAGAGCATGGAGGCGACCGCATCGACGCGCAGCCCGTCGATGTGGAACTCCTCGAGCCAGTACACGGCGTTGGCCACGAGGAAGTTGCGGACCTCCTTGCGACCGAAGTCGAAGACCAGCGTGCCCCAGTCGAGCTGCTCGCCCCGGCGCGGGTCGGGGTGCTCGTACAACGGGGTGCCGTCGAACCGTGCGAGTGCCCACTCGTCCTTGGGGAAGTGGGCGGGGACCCAGTCCACGATGACGCCGATGCCCGCCTGGTGCAGCCGGTCCACGAGGTACCGGAACTCGTCCGGGGTGCCGAAACGGGAGGTCGGCGCGTAGTACGAGGTGACCTGGTAGCCCCAGGAGCCGCCGAACGGGTGCTCTGCCACCGGCAACAGCTCGACGTGCGTGTAGCCGAGCCAGCTGACGTACTCGACGAGCTGCTCGGCAAGCTCGGTGTAGGACAACCCGTGCTTCCACGACCCGAGGTGGACCTCGTAGACGCTCATCGGGGCCGCGTGCGGCTCCGTCTCGGCACGGTCGACCATCCACTCGCCGTCGCCCCAGGTGTAGTCGGACACGTTCACGACGCTCGCGGTCAGCGGCGGCACCTCCGTCTGCCGGGCCATCGGGTCGGCCTTGTCGCGCCACACGGAGTCGGCACCCAGAACCGCGTACTTGTATCGCGTGCCGGCGCCGATGTCGGGGACGAATAGCTCCCAGACCCCGCTGCCGCCCAGCGATCGCATCGGGTGCGAAGAGCCGTCCCAGCCGTTGAAGTCGCCCTTGACCCGCACGCCGTTGGCGTTGGGCGCCCAGACCGCGAAGGCGACGCCGGTGGTCGTCCCGTAGGTGCGGGGGTGCGCGCCGAGCACCTCCCACAGCTGCTCGTGGCGGCCCTCGCCGATCAGGTGCAGGTCGATCTCGCCGAGCGACGGCAGGTAGCGGTAGGGGTCGTCGGCCGGGTACGTCGTGCCGTGGTAGCTGACCTCGAGCCGGTAGTCGCGGACCGGTCCGTCGACCGCCGTCTCCCAGATGCCGTGCGCGACGTGCTGGAGCTCGACGCGTTCGTCGTCCAGGACCGCGACGACGACGTCGGCTCCGGGACGGAGCGCGCGGATCACCGAGCGCTTGCCGCTCGCGTGCATGCCGAGGATCCCGTGCGGGTCGTGGTGCGCGCCGCCGGCGAGGCGCTCGAGGTCCTCACGCGAGGGGCCCACGGTGCGGGTCGTCATGCAGCTTCTCCTACCAGTCGTCCGATCGAGGCGAGCGGGACGCGCAGCCAGCTCGGGCGGTTCCGTGCCTCGTACACCGTCTCGTAGACGGCCTTGTCGAGCTCGAACGCCCGGAGCAGCACGGCCTCCTCCCTTGGGTCTGCCCCGACGGCGGCGGCGTACCCGTCGCAGAAGGCGTTGCGGTTGCGGGTGGCCCACTCCTCCGCGCGGTAGCTGAGGTCGGGGCGCACGGTCTGCTCTGCGAGCAGGTGCTGCGCCGCGTAGTCGAAGGAGCGGAGCATCCCGGCGACGTCGCGCAGCGGGCTCATCAGCGCCCGGCGCTCCGACAGCGGGCGGGCCGGCTCGCCCTCGAAGTCGAGCAGCACCCAGCCCTCCTGGGTCCGGAGCACCTGGCCGAGGTGGTAGTCGCCATGCACCCGCTGGACCTCGACCGGTGCGGTGCGGGTCGCCACCACGTCGTACGAGGCACGCATCGCGTCGGCGTGCTCGGCGAGCTCGGGTACGACGAGCAGGGCCGCGTCCAGTCGCTCGTTGAGCTGACGTGCGGTGGCCTGCGACTCGTCGGCGCCGGCCGTCGCGGAGGACAGGACCTGCCGCATCAGCCCGTGCACCTCGCCGGTCGCCGTGCCGAGCCGCTCGCTCTCGCCGGCGAAGTCGCCGCCGACCTCGTCGGCATGCAGGTCCGCCTCGCCGAACAGGTCGCGGACGCTCGCCGTGGCCATCGACCATCCGTCGGAGCTGCCGCGCAGGAAGGGCTGCAGCAGGCCGAGCGTCGTGACCTGGCCGTCCACCCTGCCGTCGTACCAGGCGAGCGGCGTGGCGACGTGCGGGGAGCCGGCGTCCGCGAGCGCCTTGGTGACCTCGATGTCAGGGTTGGCGCCTGGCTGGAGGCGACGGAACACCTTGAGGATCAAGGCATCCCCGTAGACGAGCGAGGTGTTGCTCTGCTCGGCGCCGAGCACCCGACCGGGCAGGTCGGCGTCGATCGGAGCGTCGTTGACGAAGCTCAGCGTCTCGAGCTGGTGGCCCCCTGCGAGGTGGTCGAGCAGCGCACTCGAGGCGACCGGGTCGTGCACGGCGTCATAGACGAGCCGGCCCTCGTGCTCGCCGAGCAGGGCGTGCTCGAGCCGCTGCTCCACGGCGTCCTTCGTCGATGCGAGGAGCAGCTGGTAGTGCTCGAACGTGCCGTCGTCGTAGCCCACCCGGACGACCAGCAGCCGGACCTGCGGGTCCGCGTCGAGGATGATCGTGGCGGAGTCCTCCTCCACCGACGCGATGATGCGGCCCTTGCCGCCGAACCAGCGCTGCTGCGGAATCCAGTCCTGCACGAGTCGCATCATGAGACGTCCTGAACGGCGAACCAGAGGAAGCCGTGGCCGGGGAGGGACAGCAGGTACGGGAGCTCGCCGACGGGTGGGAAAGGCACCCCACCTGTCAGCTCGACCAGTCGCCTGCCCTCGTAGCGCGACAGCTCGAGCTCCACCGGCTGCGGGAACCGGGAGAGGTTGTTGACGCAGACGACCTTGTCGTCGCCGAACTCGCGGCAGAAGGCGAGCACCGACGGGTTCGACGCCTCGAGCTCCTCGTAGGTCCCCATCCCGAACACCGGGTGCTCCTTGCGCACGGTGAGCATCCGGCGGGTCCAGTGCAGCAGGGAGGACGGCGAGCGCATCTGCGCGTCGACGTTGAGCGCCTGGTAGCCGTAGACAGGGTCGAGCAGCAGTGGCAGATACATCGCCTGCGGATCGGCG
>JAWWOJ010000239.1:0-2641 GCA_033851885.1 Frankiales bacterium
CCCGCGGGAGCGTCGCGATCCGACGCTGAGAGGGCGGCAGGTCCGGCCGTCGACCGTTCGCACCTGATCCGGCTCGCACCGGCGTAGGGAGGACAAACCCTGTGACATCCTCGACAGAGTCGACCAAGACACCCTCGACAGAGTCGACGAACAACGACTCGTTCCCGGGCTCCAGCAAGACCTACCTCCAGGGCTCTCGCCCCGACCTCCAGGTCCCGATGCGCGAGGTGACCCTCACGACCGGAGACAAGGTCGTGCTCTACGACACCTCCGGTCCCTGGACCGACACCTCGCTCACCAGCGACATGCGCTTCGGACTCCCGGCACTGCGGGCCGGCTGGATCGAGGAGCGCGGCGACACCGAGGCCTACGAGGGCCGCGAGGTGCAGCCCGTCGACAACGGCCTGAAGGCCCATGACCACCGCAACCTCGACGCGGTGTTCGCCGGGAGCCGGCAGCCGCGCAAGGCCCTGAGGGGCATGACGGTCACCCAGCTGCGCTATGCCAAGCAGGGGATCATCACACCCGAGATGGAGTTCGTCGCGATCCGCGAGGGCTGCGCCCCCGAGCACGTGCGCGACGAGCTCGTCGCCGGCCGCGTCGTCCTGCCGCTGAACGTGAACCACCCGGAGTCCGAGCCGATGGCGATCGGGCGCAACTTCCTCGTGAAGATCAACGCCAACATCGGGAACTCCGCTGTCGCCTCCTCCATCGAGGAGGAGGTCGACAAGATGACGTGGGCGACCCGATGGGGTGCCGACACCGTCATGGACCTCTCGACGGGACGCAACATCCACACGACCCGGGAGTGGGTCATCCGCAACTCCGCCGTACCCATCGGGACTGTACCGATCTACCAGGCCCTCGAGAAGGTCAACGGCAAGGCCGAGGAGCTGTCGTGGGAGGTCTACCGGGACACCCTCATCGAGCAGTTCGAGCAGGGCGTCGACTACATCACCGTGCATGCCGGCGTGCTGCTGCGGTACGTGCCGCTCGCGGCCTCGCGCAAGACCGGCATCGTGTCCCGCGGCGGCTCGATCATGGCGGCCTGGTGCCTGGCGCACCACCAGGAGAACTTCCTCTACACACACTTCCGCGACATCTGCGAGCTCATGGCTGCCTATGACGTGACCTTCTCCCTCGGTGACGGCCTCCGTCCCGGCTGCATCGCCGACGCCAACGACGAGGCGCAGTTCTCGGAGCTCAGGACGTTGGGCGAGCTGACGCAGATCGCCTGGGAGTACGACGTGCAGGTCATGGTGGAAGGACCCGGCCACGTCCCCATGAACAAGATCAAGGAGAACATGGAGCTCCAGCTCGAGGTCTGCAAGGAGGCGCCGTTCTACACGCTCGGGCCGCTGACGACCGACATCGCGCCGGGCTACGACCACATCACCTCGGCCATCGGCGCGGCGATGATCGGCTGGTACGGGACGGCGATGCTCTGCTACGTCACCCCCAAGGAGCACCTCGGCCTGCCCAACAGGGACGACGTGAAGGACGGCGTGATCACCTACAAGATCGCCGCCCACGCGGCCGACCTCGCCAAGGGCCACCCGGGTGCGCAGGCCTGGGACGACGCGCTGTCCGACGCCCGGTTCGAGTTCCGGTGGGAGGACCAGTTCAACCTCTCGCTCGACCCGACGAAGGCGCGCGACTTCCACGACGAGACGATGCCGGCCTCAGCCGCGAAGACGGCGCACTTCTGCTCGATGTGCGGCCCGCACTTCTGCTCGATGCGGATCAGCCAGGACGTCCGCAAGTACGCCGCCGAGCACGGCGTCGGCGACGTCGAGGCGCTCGAGCTCGGCATGAAGGAGAAGTCCGCCGAGTTCGCCTCCGCAGGAGCCAAGGTCTACCTGCCGATCGTCGACTGATGGCCCCCGACGGGTGATCCACGGAGAGTTAGCGGGCTCTGGGCGAGCTCCACAGCGAGCCAACTCTTCGTCGATCAAGGGAACGGGCGCTCCTCCGCCGGCCTGGCCATCAGGTCCGGGTTGAAGACTCGCGTGGTGGACGGCGGGTCGCGGTCGAGCAGGAAGGCCGGCCGGATCGGCCGCGGGGCGAAGTTGCCGGTGCAGTTCGGGCAGCAAGCACCCATCGCCTCGACGCAGGCCGCGCAGAACGTGCACTCGTAGGTGCAGATCCGCGCGTCCTCGCTATGAGGGGGGAGGTCGACGTCGCACCGCTCGCAGGACGGCCGCAACTCAAGCATGTCCACGACGGTAGACAGCCCCGCTGGCGTGTGGACCAGCGGGGCCATCACTAGGAAGACGCACTGGCGAGCCGTTTGGTTCGCTGTGCGGGCGGAACAGCATCGTCACGTGGCGTCCCTAACGCTGCCGCTCAGATCTCGACGACGGTGATGCCCGGAGTGCGGCCGATATCCATCAGGGCCTGGCCGGCGGCGTCCAACCCGACCGTCCGGGACACGAGCAGGTCGGGACGCAGTTGTCCGGCCGCGACCAGCGAGAGCATCGCCGGGTACTCGTGCGCCGCCATCCCATGGCTCCCCAGGATCTGCAGCTCCTTCGACAGCACCCGGCCCATGGGGATCGACGGCTGCTCAGCGGGCAGCAGCCCGATCTGCACATGCCGGCCGTGAGGTCGCAGGACCGACAGCGCGGTCTCGACCACGCGG
>JAWWOJ010000256.1:0-6499 GCA_033851885.1 Frankiales bacterium
GGCAGGATGAGCGCATGACACGGTTGCACCATGGCTGAGGCCGAACCAGGCTGGTTCCCGGACCCCACCGGCACCTTCGAGCACCGCTGGTGGGATGGCCGGACATGGACCGACAACGTCGCCAGCAAGGGCGAGCAGTCGGTGTCTCCGGTGAGCGCGGGCTCGATGCCCGTGCAGGCCTCGTCGCCGAAGCAGCTCGAGAAGCAGGCCCAGCAGGCCGGGCTGGCGCCTGGTCCGGCGGGCGGCGGGACGATCTTCAGTGAGCCCATCCTGGTGGTGAACCAGAAGGTCAAGCTCATCGAGGTCACCAACCAGTACTCCGTGTACGACCAGGCCGGCACGCAGATCGCGTCGGTCAGCGAGATCGGGCAGTCAGCCCTGAAGAAGGTCGTCCGGCTGCTGGGCGAGTACGACCAGTACTTCACCCACCGGCTCGAGGTCCGCGACCTGTCCGGCGTACCCGTGCTGCACGTGACGCGTCCCGCGAAGCTGCTGAAGAGCAAGGTGATCGTCGAGAAGCCGGGTGTGGGCGAGGTCGGCCGACTGGTGCAGCAGAACGCGATCGGCAAGATCCGGTTTGCGCTGATGGCCGGCACGGAGCAGGTCGGGGAGATGCGCGCCGAGAACTGGCGGGCCTGGGACTTCGCGATCGTGGACGCGTCCGGGGCCGAGATCGCCCGCATCAAGAAGACCTTCGAGGGACTCGCCAAGACCCTGTTCACCACGGCAGACAACTACGTCGTCCGGATCCACCGGCAGCTCGAGGACCCGCTGCTGTCGCTGGTCGTCGCCAGCGCACTCACCGTCGACACCGCCCTCAAGCAGGACAGCCGAGGACTCAACTGATCCCGTGACCGATCTGGAAGCCCGCTACGCCGAGCTCGAGGCGGCCGCGGAGGAGAAGCGTCGCGCCCGGATGCGCCGGCAGCCGCTGATCCTCATCGCCCTGCTTCAGTTCCTCGTGGTCGGGATCGGGCTCGTCGCGGCCGTCGACCTGCGGCGGCTGCAGACACCGCAGGGGGTCGCGCTGCGCTGGACCCAGGCCGCGACGTTCGGCAACTGCGACGACTACCTGCACTTCTCCACCGGCAACGACGACCGGTCCCGGGCGGAGCTCTGCCGCGCCCTGCGGGCCATGACCGAGGACGCCCGGCTGAACAACGCGCAGATCGGGCTCGCGGTGCGGCACGTGAGCAGCCAGGGGTCGACGGCTGTCGTCAGGCTCGACGTCAGTCACAACAAGGAGGTGCGGCACGCCGTCCTGGACCTCCGGCGCACGGGTGGTCGCTGGGTCGTCGTCCGCGACGCCACCTCGTGCGCGACCGTGGCGTGCGCGTAGTTTCCCTGCATGGCCACCGACGTGCATCGGCGCGAGCATGACTACGAGATCACCGTGGATGGCAGGCATGCCGGTCTCGCCGCGTTTCTGGAGCGGCCGGGTGTCGTCGTCTTCACCCACACCGAGATCGACGACGCGTTCGAGGGCCAGGGCATCGGGTCGGCGCTGGCCCGCGCGGCGCTGGACGACGTCCGTGCCCGCGGCCTGAAGGTCGATCCGCGGTGCCCGTTCATCAAGGCCTGGATCGAGCGGCACCCCGACTACGAGGAGCTGGTGGCGTGAAGTCGTACGAGGCAGCGGGCGTCGTCGTCTCCTTCGACGCGGAGGTCTGCCAGCACGCCGGGATGTGCGTACGGGGCCTGCCGCGCGTCTTCGACACCACGGCCCGACCGTGGATCCAGCCGGCCAACGCGACGGTCGCCGACGTCGTCAGCCAGGTCGAGATGTGCCCCAGCGGTGCGCTATCCGTGCAGGTGACCGACGGGGGCGATGGGCAGCCCTGACACCTCGCACACCCAGAACGGGTCGGTGCCGAGGTCAGGTTCCACATAGAGCCGGTGGTCCTCGTGCTCAGGGCACATCGGCCAGGTGGCATCGCGCTCGTCGTTCACGGCCTCCTGCACGTCCTGCGCCAGCAGGCAGGTGAGGTATTGCTCGCCCTCCGGCCACTGGCTCACCCACCAGTCGCGCTGCTCCCAGCAACGGTCGACGACGTCGACGTGCAGGCCGCGCAGATCGCGCACCACCGCGTCTCGAGGCTCGTCGTCCACACAAGGGAACGTAGGACAACTACGCCGCTCGCGGGGCGGCTGCCCTGGCCGATGAGCCTCGACGTGGGGGCCCTGCCCGCCCCATGATGCTCCGCATGGGTCAGTACACGAGGGCAGAGATCGACGAGGGGCTCGCGCGCTATGACGAGGTTGTCGCGGAGTGCACGCGCTCGGGGGACTGGGGGCCGTTCGCGGACCTGTTCACCGAGGACTGCGTCTACACCGAGCACGCGTACGGCGTCTTCCACGGCCGTGAGGCGGTGCGGGAGTGGATCGTCGGGGTGATGGCCCCGTTCCCGCACATGCGGTTCCCGCAGGACTGGGTCGCCTACGACGCCGACAACGACGCGGTCATCATCGGGATCCAGAACGTCCTCGACCACGAGGGGCAGTCGTTCGGGTTCCCCAACTGGTCGCGGCTCGTATACGCGGGCAACGGGCTGTTCTCGTCGGAGGAGGACGTCTACAACCCGGTCCGTGACGCGCCGCGGGTCGTCGGCCAGTGGATGAAGGCCGGCGGCAAGCTGGCCGTCCCGGTTCCGTCCATCGCCCATTAGGGGCACGGTCAGGGGGCGGGCCAGTCTCCTTGATTACCAGGCGATTTCGGCATGTGTTCGAACACATGTTCCGGTAGTGTCGGAGCATGGCTGCTGCTCTGGATCTGTCTGCCCTGAACGGTGCTGAGCTTCAGGAGGAGGTGGTCAGCTGGTCGGCCCGGACCCTGCACGTCAGCACGGCCCAGGGTGTCTGCATCCATCACCACCCCGCCCTGCCGGTCGGCGAGGCGACCGAGCTCCCCGACGGCCAGCTCATCGCGGCCAGCGGCCAGCGGCTCGACCTCGAGTTCGCCGTCTGGGCCCTCCGCCAACAAGCCGCCTGACAGTGGACGACACGTTCCCGCGGGAACGCCCCGTCCACAGGCCGCTCTTCGGATGCGCGCCGACGACGAGTACTGCTTCGGCATCCTCAACGCCGGCGAGACCCCGTCGGATGACACTCGCCCTTGCCGGGAGGCTGAGGCAGGCCTAGCGTCCCGTGGAGAACCACTCGAGGGGGAGGTCGGTCATGGCTTTCGGTGTCATTCACCACTTCGCAGGCGGGACCAAGGAGCAGTACGAGGCGTCGATCGCCGCCGTGCACCCCGGGAAGGACACGTTGCCCGACGGGCAGATCTTCCACGCGGCTGGACCGTCTGCCGGGGGCTGGACGATCATGGCGGTCCACGAGTCGAAGGAGAGCTGGGAGCGGTTCCGCGACCAGACGCTGCTGCCTCGCATGCAGGCGGGCATCGACGGTGGCTTTGCGGGGCCGCCCCAGGAGACAGAGGTCGACATCGACACGGTGATGCCGTAGATCGAGCGACTGCTAGCACTGTCAGCACCGAGGGATCACCCAAGCCGTCTCCGTCTGCTGCGACTTCACATCCGACCCTCCTCCGGATGCGCACAGGGGCGGTCGGGACACACGGATCGCGGTCTCAGGGGACGAACTCACCGTTCGAGCCAGCGATGGCCACGGAGCACATCGTGAACGTCGACAAGCATCGTCCGGACGTTCGCTGGCGCCGCTTGGCGCGGGCGGGTCGCGCTTCGGCGTGGGCGACTACGCGCCAGTGCGTGACAAGACCGTGATCGCACTGATGCACGCGGTCCGCTGACCGCGGCCGTCCGCTTCGCGATTCTGAGGTTATGCAGCGGATGGGGGTACTCATCGCCACCTGTCTGCTGCTCGCGTCCTGCCAGCGGCACAACGTCGATCACCCGGTTGCGACACCCGCGCCGAGGCCGACGGTGAAGCCGGCTCCCTCCGGGCTCACCTACACTTTCGGCAAGATCAAGTACGTCGTCCCTGCCGGTTGGCACCGCTTGCCCTACCGCTGCCCGGCAGTTGCGCCCGGCGCCCTCCTGATGCCGATGAGCGCGCGTACCCGTTGTCCTGAGGACACCGCCACCGACGAGCACATCCTCGTCCAGTCGCGGCCGATGAGCCGGCGCTTTCCGCCCGGCAGGCACGTTGACCTCGTAGGCGGGTTCCAGGCTGGGGTCCAAGTCGAGCCGGAACGGTTCGCGCACGTGTTGTACGTCGTCCTCATGGCCGGGGATGCGCAGACCGAAATCCTGATCGACGTCCGAGCTGTCCACCGTGACGTCGCGACAACGTTCCTGTCGGACGTGTCCCCCGCATGAGGCGTCATCTTCAGTCCCACCGGGTCACGACCAACACGACGCCTTGACGCTGAGACTCACCGGCCGACCATTACACCGAGCTGCATGTGAAGAAGCGCCTGCTGTCGCCGGCAGTGGGTAGGGCTACCGCCTGGGCAGGCGGCCTTAGGCTCAAGTGATACCACGGTGGTACCATGTCGTTCGTGGCCCTCACTCTGCGCACTGACGACGAACTGGATGCTGCGTTGGCGGCTCTCGCCCGGCACGAGGGGACGTCCAAGCAGGAGGTCATCCGTCGGGCGGTCCTGGAGCGGCATGCTCGCTCGGGTCACCAGACCAAGGTGACCGAGTCCGCGGAGCGCTTGGCAGATCGATGGGCGGATGTCCTCGACCGGCTCGGCTCGGTGTGACCGAGTACCTCGACCTCGAAGACCTGCTTGGACTCGTCCGCCTGCTCAACGCCGGTCCGGTACGCGACGTCGGGCTTCTCGAGTCGGCAGCCGCGCGGCCGCAGGCAACGGCGTTGGGTGAGGACGCCTACGGGTCCCTCGAGCTGAAGGCCGCGGCGCTGCTGCACTCGGTCGCGGGCAACCACGCGCTCGTTGACGGCAACAAGCGCCTGGCATGGCTCGCGACGGTGGTGTTCCTCGACGTCAACGGGCATGAGACAGGCCTCGACGCCGAGGGCGCCTTCCAGCTCGTGATGGACGTGGCGGCCGGCACGGAGCTCGACGCAGCGGGGATCGGGCCGCGGCTGCTCGTCCGCCCTCGCAGCTGACCTATCCGGCGAGCACGTCGTCGGCGTCGACGATCGTGTAGGGGTAGCCCTGCTCGGCGAGGAACCGCTGCCGGTGGGCGGCGTACTCCTGGTCGACCGTGTCGCGTGAGATGACGGTGTAGAAGTGCGCGGTGCGGCCGTCGGCCTTGGGGCGCAGCACGCGGCCCAGGCGCTGAGCCTCCTCCTGACGTGACCCGAAGGTGCCGGACACCTGGATGGCCACGGCCGCCTCGGGGAGGTCGATGGAGAAGTTCGCGACCTTGCTCACGACGAGGCCAGGGATCTCCTTCTTGCGGAAGGCGTCGAAGAGGATCTCGCGCTCGGCGTTCTTCGTCGAGCCCTGGATGACCGGCATCTGCAGCGCCTCACCGAGCTCGTCGAGCTGGTCGAGGTAGGCGCCGATGACCAGCACCTGGTCGCCGGAGTGCCGCTCGACGAGCTTGCGGATCACGGCGATCTTGGTGTGGGCGGTCGCCGCGATCTTGTACTTCTCCTCCGGCTCGGCCGTCGCGTAGGTGAGCCGCTCCGCGTCGGTCATCGTCACGCGCACCTCGGTGCAGTCGGCCGGTGCGATGTAGCCCTGCGACTCGATGTCCTTCCAGGGCGCGTCGTAGCGCTTCGGGCCGATGAGGGAGAACACGTCGCCCTCGCGGCCGTCCTCGCGGATCAGCGTCGCGGTCAGGCCGAGCCGTCGGCGCGACTGCAGGTCGGCCGTCATCCGGAACACCGGTGCCGGAAGCAGGTGCACCTCGTCGTAGACGACCAGGCCCCAGTCGCGGGCGCCGAACAGCTCGAGGTGGGCGTACTCGCCCTTCCGCTTGGTCGTCATGATCTGGTAGGTCGCGATCGTGACCGGCTTGATCTCCTTCTTCTCTCCGGAGTATTCGCCGATCTCGTCCTCGGTGAGCGACGTCCGCTTGAGCAGTTCCGACTTCCACTGCCGGCCGCTGACCGTGTTGGTGACGAGGATCAGGGTCGTGGCGCCTGCGCGTGCCATGGCGGCCGCGCCGACCAGGGTCTTGCCGGCACCGCAGGGGAGCACGACGACGCCGGAGCCCCCAAGCCAGAAGCCGTCGACGGCGAGCTGCTGGTAGTCGCGCAGGTGCCAGTCGTCCTGCTTGAGGCTGATCTCGTGCGCCTCGCCATCGACGTACCCGGCGAGGTCCTCGGCGGGCCAGCCAACCTTGAGCAGCGCCTGCTTGAGCCGGCCGCGCTCGGAGGGGAACGCCAGCACCGTCTCCGGGTCGAGGCGCGCGCCGAGCATCGGTGACACCTTCTTGTTGCGCACGACCTCCTCGAGCACCGCCCGGTCTGTGGTGCGCAGCACGAGTCCGTGGATGGGGTCGTTCTCCAGCTTGAGCCGGCCGTAGCGGTCCATCGTGTCGGCGACGTCGACGAGCAGCGCGTGGGGGACGGCGTACCGCGAGAAGCGAACCAGCGCGTCGAC
>JAWWOJ010000274.1:0-2791 GCA_033851885.1 Frankiales bacterium
GTACTCCCGGTTCGACCGAGAAGCGACGCGAGCGCTGTCGGAAGACCGGAGCGGGCGAGCTGGGCCGGGAACACGCCCCGGGTGATCTCCCGCAACTCCTCAAGGGCGGTGTTCAAGGTCTCGACCAGTGGCCCGAGCAGTGCGGCGTCCAGAGCGACTGTGGCCTGGTGGTCGAGGTTGGACAGGTGGCGCAGCCGGTTCGGGAGTGGGGCCAGGTGCAGGACTACCTGCCGGGCAATCGCGCGTTCGAGTCGGCTCCGTTCGGCGTCGCCGGCGCTGATCAGCCGTCGGCGGGACTCGGCCAGCTCGTGGGTGCGATGGCCGAGCTGTTCCACCTGCCCCGATAGTTCGGCTGTCAGCCGGGCGTTGCGGAATGCCAGGCCGGCCTGGTCCGCCAGGTCAGCCATCAGCCGGTGCTCCCGGGCACGCAGCGGGCGACCGGCCGGCATCTCGACGGTGATGCTTCCCAGCCGTTCCCCACGGTCGACCACCGGCATCGCGATGCCTGAGGTCGTCGGGTCATCCGCGCTGAACGGTGGCCAGACCGCCATCCGGTCGGGACCGGCCTCGACGTGGAGCAGCACGATGACCCGGCTCGCTCTGACTGCATGCGCGGCCGCGTCGGCGACGGCCGGCAACAGGTCTGACGGGTCGGGACTGTCTCCGAGGCGACGACTGAAGTCGGCGAGTGCCTCATAGGGGGCGGCCGCCGCGCCGAAGGCCAACCGGTCGGCCAGCCTCACTACGCGGCGCCGTAGCGGCTGGAAGGCCAGCGCCACCAGGGCGGTCGCGAGCAGCGAGGGCCAGAAGCCGCCGGTGCCACCGCCAACCGCGAGGCCCACGAGCACGACAACAAGCACGTAGCCGGCCGCGACCAGTCCGGTGGCCAGGGCGAGCACCAGGGCCCGGTTGACGATGAGGTCGATCTGGAGCAGACGGTGCCGCAGCACCGCGACCGCGACGCAAAGCGGGACCGCGAGTTGGGCGAGCCGCAGCGGCAGTGCGGCCAGCCAGGTCCCGTCCTCGCCCTGGATGGGCGGGACCACGAGGACGAGCACGACGCCGAACGCCAAGAAGGCGGCGGACGATGCGATCCACAGTAGCTGGCGGCGCACGTCGTCCCTGGCCTTTCGAAGGCGCATCACAATGGAGACGGCTGAGGCGATGAGACCGGCTGCGACAAGAATGACTCCGACGCTCAGCAGCGGCCCTGAGATGCTGCGGTTGCCGTACTCCTGCCCGTACACGAACTCGCCGGGGTGGATCGTCAGCGTCCCCAGCGTGTGCAGGCCGAGGCCGGCCACCGTGACCCAGACTGCCCAGCCCCACCGAGGTGAGGGCAGGTGGCCGTCGGGGGAGATGAGGAAGACCATGATCAACGCGGTGAAGGCAGGCCAGCCCAGAAGGGGCGATGCCCAGGCGGACACGTGGGCCCAATAGGGGGAACCGGGGCCGTCACTGTCGAGTACCCACATGCTGTACGCGTCTGCAGCCAGTGTCACCGAGAGCAGGCTCGCGGCGCACAGCAGCCAGCCGAGCAGCTGCCTCGGGTAGCGCGAGATGATGAGCGCACCCATGAGCGCGCAGCCAACACCGGCCAGTGGGGCCAGCGGCCATCCGTGGTCCGCCCACGTCGCCTCGCTCAGGAGCGAGCGGTGAGCGACCGTGAAGGCGGTGTCCAGGATGCCGGCGAGCGTGGTCAGACCGAGAACAGCCCAGGCGATCCTGGCGCGCACGTCAACTCACCTGGCGGGCGACGGGGACGGGCGTGCAAGCCGGCTCGAGATCCTCGTTCCTCGGGACTACGGCGGTGACCGTCGTACCCCAGCCGGATAGAGATCCGACGGTGACCATACCGCCGACCGCGTCCAGTCGGTCGCGCATGTTGACCAGACCCGCGCCCGTCCCTACGGTGCCGGCCAGCGCCTGATCGAAGCCGGTCCCGTTGTCCTTGATGGTGAGATGCCATCGGTCCTGGTTCTCGCCCAGTTGCACCGACACGCTCCGCGCCCCCGAGTGCTTGGCTGCGTTCTGCACCGCCTCCATGCAGCAGAAGTACAGCGCGGCTTCGACCGGTGCCGGAAGGCGCCCAACACCGACCGCATCGATGGTGACCGGGATAGCACTGGTCGCGACCGCGGACAGCAGGGCCGGCACCAGCCCTTCGTTGGAGAGCAGCCTCGGGTAGATGCCGCGGGACAGTGAGGAGAGAGTCTCGATGGCGACGCCCGCCGCGTCGGCCCGCTCAGAGAGCACACGCGCGGCGCGTTCCGGTGAGCGAACGGCAATTTTCTGCGCGAGCCGCAGGTTGACGGTCAGCGCCACCAGGTGTTGCTGCGCGCCGTCGTGGATGTCGCGCTCCAGGCGACGCCGCTCGGCGTCCTGCGTGCTGATGAGCCGCTCCCGAGACGCCTGGAGCTCGTCGGCTCGCGCCACCAGTTCCTCATGACGGTCCTCGAGCTCGGCGCGCAGCCCAACCATCCGCAGCACCAGTCCGGCTTGGGCGGCCAGTCCCGCGAACAACCGCTCCTCGACTGCGGTGAGCGTCAAGCCGGGTCGCTCCTGCAGCCGGAGCACCCCCAACAGCTGGCCGCCGTGCCGCACGGTCAGGGCTCGCCGGCCCTCGGCCGTGACGTCCACTCCGTCGGGTTGAACGGACGGAGCGGTCCGGTCTTCGTCGGCGTTCGCGGGCCAGGTCGCCGCCAACGTCAGGCGGCCGGAAACGGTCAGCCACACCTGTGCCCACGCGGCCCCGGTCCCCTGAGCAAGCAACATCGACATGCGGGCTGGA
>JAWWOJ010000282.1:0-2889 GCA_033851885.1 Frankiales bacterium
AGAGCTCATGAGCACACCCGCGGGAAGGCTCGACGGCAAGGTCGCCGTCGTCACCGGCGCCGGCAGCGGCATCGGGCTCGCGACCGCCCGTCGGTTCGCCGCCGAGGGCGCGCGCGTCGTGTGCGTCGACGTCGACCCCGAGAGCGGCCAGCAGGCAGCGGTGGACGTCGGCGGGACCTTCGTACGGGTGGATGTCACCTCCGAAGACGACGTGCGGTCGTTGTTCCAAGGGGTGGTGGACGACTTCGGACACCTTGACGTCGTGTTCAACAACGCGGGGATCTCACCGCCGGACGACGACTCGATCCTCGACACCGGGCTGGAGGCCTGGCGCCGGGTTCAGGAGGTCAACCTGACGTCGGTCTACCTGTGCTGCAAGTTCGCGATCGAGCACATGCTGGCCGGCGGTGGCGGCTCCATCATCAACACCGCGTCCTTCGTCGCCGTCATGGGGTCCGCCACCTCGCAGATCTCCTACACGGCGAGCAAGGGCGGGGTGCTCTCGATGAGTCGCGAGCTCGGTGTGCAGTTCGCCCGCCAGGGCATCAGGGTCAACGCGCTGTGCCCCGGACCGGTGAACACGCCCTTGCTCCGGGAGCTCTTCGCCAAGGATCCGGAGCGCGCTGCCCGACGGCTCGTGCACATCCCGGCAGGCCGCTTCGCCGAGGCGGAGGAGATCGCCGCAGCGGTGGCCTTCCTGGCCAGCGACGACGCCTCGTTCATCACCGCATCGACCTTCCTGGTCGACGGCGGCATCAGCGGCGCCTACGTCACGCCGATGTAGCCAGAGCCCTGCATCCGGGCGGCTGGACTGGTCAGGCGGCGAGGAAACTCAACGATCCTCGGCAGCGAGGTCGCCAGGCCGCTTCACGAGTTGGCGACCTTCACGCCATTTGCCGTGAGCTTCACGTCGATGTTTCCCCGCGTGGCGTCGGAGTACGGACAGACTCGATGAGCGGCGGCCACGATGCTCACCGCCCGCTCGGGATCGGTCACCCCGGGCAGGGTGACGTCGAGTTCCACCGCGAGCCGGAAGCCTCGATCGTCGGTCGGCAGCAAACCAACCTTGCTGTCGATCGACACCTCGCCGAGTTCCTCTCGCTCTCGCCGTGACACGACGCCCAGCGCGCTCTCGAAGCACGCCGCGTAGCCGACCGCGAATAGTTGCTCAGGGTTCGTCCCGCCCCCATCCCCGCCCATCTCCTTCGGTGGACGCAGGTGGACGTCCAGCTGCCCGTCAGTTGTCCGGCCGTGACCGTCCGCTCGACCGCCGGTAACCGTGGCCTCGGCGGTGTAGATAACCTTCGTCATGTCGTCCTCCAGTCTGCGGAACTACAGGTGGATCCGCGCTTGCGGTCGTGTGCTCGTGCCCTGTCAGCGGGCACCGGTGGAACGACGTCGCGGAGCTCCGCCGGTCCCGGCGGAGATGGCGGCGTCGATGAGGGCGATCGCGCCGGACCGCGCGGCGTCGGCGGCGGCGGAGCGGTCGCGGTCGAGCCGGGCGGCGACTGCCGCACCGTCGTACAGGAGCGCGAGCTGGCGGCCGAGCAGCGTCGGCTTGCTGGCGCCGGCCTTCTTGGCGAGGTCGACGAAGATGCCGCGGAGCCACGCCCGGTACGCGTTGGTGACGCCCTGGATGCTCTCACCCGGCCGCGCCTCGGCGCTCGCGTTGATGAACCGGCAGCCACAGAACGCGGGGTTCTTCAGCGCCGCCGTCAGTTCGTCGAACAGCCCGACGAGTCGCTCCCGGGGCGAGTCGTGCGCCTCGAGCACGGTCGCGACCGCGTCGCGGCGCTGCGCGAAGTGCGCCTCAAGGTATTCGCGGACGAGTCCGTCCTTGCTCCCGAAGTGGCTGTAGAGGGAGGCCTTGGCCACCCCCGACTCCTCGAGGATCCGGTCGATGCCGACGACGTGAACGCCCTCGCTGTAGAACAGCGTCCCCGCGACGTCCAGCAGGCGCTGCCGTGGAGAGTCGGCAGTCGCACCGGTCCGTCGACCAGCGGCCCGAGCCGGAGCAGTTGCTGAAGCGTTGCGTGCCATTGCGGCCATCCTAGAAGACGGTTCTGTCTATCACTCGCTCAAACGACGCGACGATCGCCGAATGTTCCCCCCGCGGCACCGACTGCTATCGCTCATCGAGCCCGGGAACGACTCACCGGAGCCGGTGGTGCGGGCGCCCTCGAGGATTTCTCCTCCCAACATGCGCCAAGGGGGAACAGCCGCAAGGCATCCTCGGTTCGGGTCCTAGACAGACTTGTCTGTCTGTTACAAGAGCCAGCCAGATCCCGGTCCACCTCACAAGAACAGGCGGTGCAGGATGCCTTCCTCCGAACCAACTTCCGTGCCTCGACCGAGCAGCACCCGGATGCACGGACAGACCCGGGTCGGGCAAGCCCCCGACGCAGAAGGATCGACGGGCCCGGTCACCTTCGCACCGCCGCAGCCCGACGCAGGTGAGAAATGGGGGCTACAGCTTCGAGCAACCGTTGCCATCCTGTGCGGGGCCCTCTTCCTGGACGCCATGGACGTGTCGACGGTGAACGTGGCTCTGCCGACCATCGGCTCGCATTTGCGGATGTCTCCTTCGTCGTTGCAGTGGGTGGTCTCGGCTTATGTGCTGGGCTACGGAGGCTTCCTGCTTCTCGGCGGACGAGCGGCCGACCTGCTCGGACGTCGAAGGGTGTTCCTGGCGGCACTGGCAGTGTTCGCGTTGGCGTCCGCACTGGGCGGGGTGGCCAACGACGGGACACTGCTCATCGTCGCGCGGTTCATCAAGGGAGTCGCCGCGGCGTTCACGGTGCCGGCAGGCCTGTCGATCCTGACCACGACCTTTCCCGAGGGACCGGCCCGCAACAAGGCACTGGGCGCGTACGCAGGCACCGCCGCGGC